>SCTV01000004.1 GCA_004298345.1 Patescibacteria group bacterium | reverse complement strand
CTTGTCCAGGAATACGCTCGATACTACCATCACCTCCACATGCCAGCACTTTTTTAGGAAATACATATGGCTTTTCACGACCAGTACGCATCTCAGTCAGCACAGACACAATATCAGGAATCACATCCCCCGCTTTCTGCAAAATCACCGTGTCTCCAATACGCACATCGAGACGTTTGATCTCATCTTCATTATGTAAAGTCGCCCGAGACACAGTCGAGCCAGCCACAGATACCGGCCTCAAATGTGCTACTGGTGTAAGCACTCCGGTACGTCCAATTTGAAGCACAATATCTTCTACTACTGTCGTCACCTGCTCTGCTGGAAACTTAAAAGCAATACCAAAACGAGGTGCCTTGCCAGTATACCCGAGAATTTCTTGCTGTTTTTTATCACGAACTTTAACCACTACCCCGTCGATCAAATAGTCCTGCTTTGGTGCTTTTTTCTGCCAAATTTTCCAGTACTCGATTACTTCATCGATATTTTCGCAAACCTTAGAATGGGAATTAACCCGGAAGCCGAGCTCGCGAAGATAAACTAACTCATCATCCTGATTCTCTGGAATTGATTCGCTCGACTGCGCCACATCATAAATAAAAGTAGACAACTTTCGTTCTGCTACGATTCGCGGATCGAGCTGTCGAATACTTCCCGCCGTCACATTTCTAGGATTCGCAAATACTGGCTCACCTTTTTTCTCACGCTCACGATTTAATTGATCGAAAACTGTCTTACTCATATACGCTTCGCCTTCTACTATGACATCTATCGGCCGGGACAATGTAAGTGGCACCGATTCAATAGTTTTAACATTTTCAGTCACATCTTCACCTACCTTACCGTCACCACGAGTAGCCCCTCGTACCAAAACACCTCTTTGATATTCGAGTACAAGCTTGAGACCATCTATCTTTAGTTCACAAACATAGCCGATACTACTATCTCGAGAAAGAAATCTTTTTACGCGCGCGTCGAATGCCACCATGTCTTCTGGAGAAAAAGCATCGTTGAAAGACCACTGAGAAACTTTGTGAGTAACCTTTTTAAATTCATCTAGCGGCTTTCCAGCCACGCGCTGAGAAGGTGAATCGGGAGTAATGAGCTCGGGATATTCTGTTTCAATTTGCACAAGCTCATGTTTCAATGAGTCGAGAGCTGATTCACTGATATCCTGCTTATCAAGCACGTGATACTGATAACGATGTTTTTCAATCGCTAATTTGAGCTTGGCAAGTCGCTCTATGACCTGATCTGGAATACTTCTCTTCATACTAGTACTCTACACTACTGGATGGTTTCTCTCAAACCTCTTTCGACACGGCGAGGGTCAGTGGCATCACAAGTATTGTAACCTCGGGAATCGATGGTAGTACTAACCAAGCTGTAGGAAGCGTCGCTACCTGGACTTGTTTCGGTGGCTGGCACTGCGGCTACATATGTATAGTTTTTAGTCACCGTAACTTTTGCACAAAAACTGATTGCGTCTATATTAAATTCAACTTTGTTTTGACGATTGGCAGGAGCGACAATACCCGTAACCCCACTGACCGCAGTGGTGACTGGAATGGTGACCGTCTGACCCCCGCAAGAAATACTGCCTGCGACCGTACTACCATTTGAAGCAACATTAAAAAGAGTAGGGCTAGCGACATTGTGATAGTGTGCACACTCTACTCCTCCATCTGCAGCATAAAAGGCCAGAGCGGACTCGCGACCGATAGCCGAAAGTAACACCTCTTTTTTGCTGACATTTAAAATAAAGATACCGATAGACAAAAGAACCGTCGAAACCAGTACGGCAAAAAGCATTGTATAACCAGCGTTTTTTCTTGCTTCAAATTGTTTTTGGTAAAATTGCATTTTAAGGTTGTTTAAATAGATTCTCCACCAAAGTAATATTTCTCGGGCCAGTAAATGTCTGCCATGAGACAACGACAGTTACTTTTGCCTCGAGGTCAATCGAAGTAATAGTGGTGCCATCTGGCTTTTCAATACGTACTGTCCGAGTAAATATTGTCGGTTCTCCCGAGCCATAACCATAAAATTCAAGACCGGTGTTATTTTTCTGGAGCGGACAAGTACTTCCGCACGTCGCCACCGCCTCTGAAGACGGTCGTGTATCTATGGTACAACTAGTAGCATTACAAAGCGACAAAGAGCCAGATACTACCGACAACCAGTCTGATGCACCTCCGAGCACATTCGCATCACGTACATTTCTAACATATTCCATCGCATCTTGGGCCAGATAATATGCAGTCATCTGGTCTTTGGCATATCCCGCCGCAGAGAGACCTTTTTGTGAGATAACAAGTGGTCCCGTAACTGCAAGCATCAGCACCGTGATAGCAATAAGAGTCTCGATGAGAGTAAATCCTTTTTTCACATTTGTATATTGGAATATTTTGGGAAAAAGTTTCTTCATGTGGTTAACGATTTAATTTTCTTTGAGAAACAGTAGTTTGTATTTCAAATGTCGTCTGATATTTCAAACTATTTCCTGCTATGCCTCGGGCAGTAATAAACACTCGAGGCTGGCCAAGAGTTGGCTTTACTGTGGTAAACTTGAGGTTTTGGATATTTACTTCTGGAGCAGTTATAGCTTCGAAACTCGCTGCCCCCTCCTGTCTTTCGATACGATTTGAGGTAAGACGATAGGTAACCTGAGTTCCTGTTTTATCGTTGAAAGAAAAAGATGTTGCTCCACTCGCATCACCATAACTACTCCCCGTACGTATTTCTCGAGTCATGCCCTCCAGAGCAAGGTTAAGGTTGGTGAGCACGGTCTGCGTCGCTTGAGCCTTTTTGGTCGCGTCTATGGTGGTCAAAAGAGCCCCGGTCGCCACCACCACCACAATAGCAAAGATCGCCAGAGAGACCATAATCTCAATGAGCGAAAATCCTTGCTTTTTCATAGGAGTAATCATATCAAAAATAGATTAGGGGGTACACACGCCAGCAGTGAAATTTTGCACTGAAATTTGACCCACTTTTGTAATTACCACACACTTTCGCACCATCTCAGTACCTGGAGCTTGAATAATGATGGTGGCTTTTGTTATCGGATCAGAATAAGTGCTCGACTTCATAATCGCATCTGGCTCAGGTCGGACAAATGTTATGGCCAGATCATTTACTGGGCTACAAGAATCATTCACACATAATCGATAAATAGAGTTGCCGGGTTTTAATTTCAACCTAAACAATTTTTCAGAGCTTCCATCTCCGGCATAGAGCCCATCACGAGGATCAATATCAGTAAACTGAGCAAACGAATAAATACCGTCTATTGAATTTGTATCAAAATATACCCCGTATCCATTTTGGAATGATTGGGTGGTACTGTCTGTCTGAAATGCCTTTACCGTAATACCGTACGTTTGCATTTCTCGTATTGAAAGAGCAATTTCGTACGCAAGATTGTTAAAGAGGATACCACTGTTGAACTCGTTGTTCCGTATAAGCACTACCGCAGAGACGATGGCAAAGATAGAGATAGAGACGAGCATTTCTACCAAAGTGAAACCGAGTGTTTTGGTTTTTGAAATCTGAGCGGTTTTTGATTTAGGAAATAACATGATTATGAAAAAAGAATGAGGCCAAGACCAAGAAAGTCAGCACCGGTAAAAAGTGCTACAAACATACCGACGATGAGATACGGCGCAAATGGTATCTCGCTTTTCAGATGGAGCGTGGGGAGACCTAGGGAGCCGAACATTTTACGCATAGACGACGTAGAAGCAAGCTTACCAAGGACAATAACGAGCAAACTCAAGACCGCTCCGATCCAAAATCCTAAAATGATAGCTGATGCTCCTTTTACGAGACCGAGTGTCCAGCCAATACCCCATGCGAGCTTGGCATCCCCAAAACCCATCCAAGCACCTTTTGAAAAGTACCAGAGAACCCAAAATGGTAAAAATAAGATAGGGCCGGCAAGTAAATTCCAGATCTCTGGACTACGAATGAGTGAGGCAAGCGGTGTTTCGTATAAAAGCCTGAGAAAACCGAGGCCAATAAATGCATAGACGAGACCATCGGGAATAATCATATGCCGAATATCATATACGATAATAACCACGAGTAGACACGAGACCAATAGATAGTAGGTTAGTAGAATAAGCGATTGACTTTGGTACCAATACATGAGGACAAAAAGTAAACCGGTAGTAAATTCAACTAGCGGATATTGTATCGAAATACTGCTTTTACATTGTGAACACCTACCACGCAAAAAAATATAGCTGAAAATAGGGATCAACTCATATACTTCGAGCTTTTTACCGCAGGAAAAACAAGCTGATCTGCCAGTGGGTTTACGGCCTGTATTGTAGCGGAGGGCGACTACATTAAGAAAACTACCTACGATGGCTCCAAACACAAAAAAGAGAATGCCGACGAGCGTTTCCATGGGTTAATTATATACTGAGATAGGCTTTTTCGAAAGGAATACTTCCCCCGCGGCGTACTCGCCGCGGGGGAAGTATTCTAGCTACCTGAAGAGACAGTTCCCTGTTCGGCATTTGAGCCCTCTACATCGTAACAACGATCGGGCAGAGACGCAGTAGAACCACATTGCCCCACTCCATCAAAACCACCGACACTACCGATAACAGACCAGTTTCTCTGTGCAGATTGGGGTAGATCAGCATCTGAGTCATACTTATCCGGACTTACCTGCTCCAACACCGCGCCTAAATGATAATTAAAACCGTTTGGCGTACTCACCGAATAAAAATAATTGTTACCATTTGGATCTCGTGGCGTATTCTGGCTATATACATCAAAAGCAGGATTACCGTATACCGCCGTAGGATATCTGCCATTGCTTTCACGATAAAGCTCAAGGGAAAGCTGTATTTGACTAATATCCGAAATCCTCTTCCCATCTCTTGCCTTTGCTCGAGATGGGCCGAGAGAGGCAAATACTATTCCACTCAAAATCGCTATAACTGCAATGACTATCAAAAGTTCAATGAGTGTAAACCCTTTTTTCATAGGATAAGTATAACACAAATAACAAAGACTCTCGGCTGGCCGCCGAGAGTCTTTGTTGACACCTATTATTCAACAATACACCCTGTTTCAGTACAAGAGACAATACGATCATCTACAACTGAATAAGCGGCAAAATTGAGAGAACCATCAGCAACATCACTTGAAGGATTAGAGATGGTTACACCATGATTGGTCGCCAAGTCAACAACTTCTTGAGCATTCGCATCGGTGACATAAAACCACTCTCCAGTAGTAGGTAATGGTGGCCAAACCTGGGTAGCATCTCCTGCAGGATCACAGAGCGGAGCACCCGATGTTGGGGTAGGATTTATCACATCACCACCCTGAACACAAAGAAGGATAGCTGTCTTTGCGCTTGCGAGAGATTGTTGGACTGTCTTTGCCCGTGCATTTACCCGAGAAGTATTTAGTCCGGTAATAATAATAGAAGCCAAAACCGCAATAATCGCAATCACGACTAAAAGTTCGATAAGTGTAAAACCTTGTTTTGTATTCTTCATGAATTTATAAAATATAATTACTTACTTGGTACTGTTAAGTATAACATCCCTGTAAATAAATAGAAGCAGGTCCTATAAGAAATAAACCTCTCCAGATGGAGAGGTTTATTTCTTATAGGACTCAACTCAACTTAAATAACTAGTTACAAGCTGAAGTTGCAAGTGTACAAGTGACGGTAGTCTCACCTGTCTTTGTGAGAGTGTACACATAATCACCAGCAGCTAGAGTACCCGATGGTGTACCATATGCCCATCCAGTGTTGCCCAGTGATGGCCAAGTGATAGAGTGACCAGTCTTAGCGGTGTTAGTGTTTAGAGCACTCTGACATACAATGGTAGTACCTGCTGTCGGTGCAGCGTTGTTGATACCAAATCCAGCGTCATCCTGGCAAGTAATGAGTTCTGGCATCACCCCTCGAGCAGTAGCCATAGCAGCTGTTCTGTTTGCCTTATTTCGAGCTGAGTTCAAAGACACCAATACAACTGATGACAAAATACCAATAATCGCAATCACGACTAAAAGTTCGATAAGTGTAAAACCTTTATTATTCTTCATAGTTAAATTAATTAATTTATTATATAAAATCCTGTTTTTGAATGTTTCCAATACTTCGACCTGTTTTGTATACCTCATATTATAGCGCATCTGAGGCGTAAACCTGAAAATGGTGGGTGTGGATAACTAAAATCCTCCGCCCAGAGTACTGGCACCTCCTTTAAAAAAAGAAGGATAATCGGGGTAGATTCCCACTTCGTGAGTACACTTCTCGGGGCAAGCAAGATTCAAAAATGGGGAGAAATCCCTCGACCAGCGTCTGCTCCCTTTTCCAAAGGGAGAATGAATTCAAAAAAAGCCCCGGCCGAGGATACGGCCGGGGCTTTTTTCCCTCTTTACCCAAAACTACGTCGCCGAGGCGATATTGTATATTGGAATGAGCACCGATGAGAGCAAGAAACCTACTCCGAGACCCAAAAGCACGATCATAAGAGGTTCTATCAGGTCTACCAAGGTATCTACGGCATTATTGACTTCGCGAGTATAAAATCTGGCCAACGTTTTCAAGATATTACCGAGTTCCCCCGTCTCCTCACCCACCTTAATCATTTGAATCATGATACCTGGTATTTCGGCATTGCGAGAAAGTGCGTCCGACACCGAGCTGCCCGCCTTTACCCGGCTCAAAGCATCGGTAAAAATGTCTTTATATATTGTATTGTCAATAACGTCAGCTGTCAGCTCAAGAGTACGAATCATAGGAATACCTGACAAAAGCATTGTATTCATGTTGTCCGCCATACGAGATAGGTAAAGCTTGCGGTAAAGACGGCTCACATAAGGAAAAGAGAGTTTGATTTGAGACATCGTCCTCTTGCCTTCCGGAGTACGGAAAAATCTCCAAAGAATAATCCCCACGACCACGAGAAGTGCCAAGAAACCAAGACCGTATTCCACAAAGAAATTACTAATTCCAAGCACCACCTTTGTATATATTGGTATATCTTGACCAGACTCGAGCAAAATAGCACTGATCTTTGGAATGACTACAGTAAGCATGAGTACCATCACGCTGATGAAGGTGACGACAACAAACGCTGGATAAATCAGGGCGTTTCGTGCCTTTGAAGTCACTTCGTAGGTACGGTCGAGGTAGTCTGCGAGATAGAGAAAAGATTGATCGAGCTTACCTGACTCTTCACCGGAGCGCACCATGTTTACGTAGAAATCATTAAAAAGTGCTGGGTGCTTTGCGAGAGCTGCAGAGATCTGACTTCCGCCCTGCAAGTCATCAGCAATCTGAGCCAGCTTTTTAGCAAGGAGTGGGTTTTCACTCTCTGCAGAGAGTAACCTAAAAATACGCAAGGCCGAAATTTGGGCCTCAAAAAGAGTCGACATTTGTCGAGAAAGAATCACCACATCTTTACCGGTCACGCGCTCAAAGAAGGTAAACTTTTTGTCGAAAAGAGAGTTACTACCGGTATCTTCTTTTATAGATGAGATGACTAGACCTCGACGCTGAAGCGAGGTAATCGCCACGTCAACATTGACCGCTTCAATAGCGCCTGTCTTTTCTTGTCCGGTATTGTCGAGAGCTTTGTAATTAAAAAGCATTGTGTGTGTTTAGATAAGACGCTGGAGATTTTTTGAGTTTGGGGAATGAAAAAAAGCCTGCTCAGGAGTGATCTCTCCTCTGCGAACTAGGTCAGCAAGACATCTGTTCATATCGATCATACCCTCAGCCGAGCTTGTCTCGATCACTGTAGCGATTTCATGAGTACGTTTTTCTCGAATAAGATTTGAGACGGCATTGTTGCTAATCAAAAGCTCATAGGCCGGTATGAGTCCTCCAGATATTCGAGGAATGAGACGCTGGGAAAAGATACCGCTCAAACTCCCCGCGAGCTGAATACGAATCTGGTCTTGCTGGTCGGCTGGGAATGAGTCAATAATACGATTGATAGTCTGTGCAGCATTGTTGGTATGCAAAGTCGAAAGCACGAGATGACCTGTCTCTGCCGCAGTCACCGCAGCAGAAATGGTTTCCAGACCTCGCATTTCACCGATCATCACCACGTCCACATCCTCTCGAAACACACTGATCAGTGCTGTGTGAAAATCTGTCGTATCTACACGCACCTCTCGCTGATCAACGATAGACTTTTTTGGCTCATAGACATATTCGATCGGGTCTTCAATGGTAATAATGTGCTCTGCGCGATCATGATTGATCATATCCACCATAGAGGCCAAAGTAGTAGTTTTTCCGTGCCCTACCGGACCAACGACCAAAAAGAATCCCTGCTGTTTCTGAGCAAAACTCGCCAAAATCGGTGGAAGACCGAGCTCTTCCAATGTACGAATCTTTTTTGAGATCAAGCGCAAAGCAATACTGATAACACCTTGCTGAAAAAAAGCATTACCGCGAAAACGGTCTCCCCCAGGATAGTTGTAAGAAAAGTCTATTTCTTTGGTTTGTAGAAAACGAGCTTTATTCTCTGCATTCAGCATCTCGTGCAACATACCTTTGGTATCCTCTGGTGAGAGCAAGGGGTGTTTCAAAAGAGGAATGAGCACTCCTGAGACTCGAATTGTCGGGTGTCTCCCCTCCGATAGATGGATATCTGAGCCACCTTCTTTTATGACGGTCGCGAGCAAATCATCGAGTTGTTTTTTGTACTCCATAGTTTATTTAAAATTATCCCTTGCGTTTAGAAACGATCTCCACCACTTCGTGCACCACCTCCGACGGAATGGTACTTGCCTTGACAATATAGCCCGCGACACCGAGCTTGGTCGCCCGATCGATCTCTGTCGACTGACTTTGGTTGGTAAGCATTATGATTGTGGTGTCTGGAATAAGTTTCTCTTTACGAATAGTCTCCAAAAGCTCTAGGCCGTCCATGCCCGGCATAATAATATCGAGCACCATCACATCAGGCACAAAACCTTCTCGAAGCATTTTGAGAGCATCGGACGAAGAGCCAGCCACTTTTGCAGTGTGGCCACTTTTGTTGAATTTGATCGAATACATATCGAGAAGAAATCGATCATCATCCACTAAGAATACTGTATATTTCTTGTCCATAATAGTGTAAGTATACTATAGCTTATTAACTTCCTCAATCGGAATTTCCCGATTGACTGCCTTTATAATGGCATCCTCCTTCATGGTGAGCATACCTTTGTCGCGCAAAACTTTAAGAATATCATTTTCACTCGGGTGAGTAAGAATAACTTTTTCGATATCTCGATCCATTTTGAATACTTCAAAAACTGCAGCACGACCCCTGGTACCGTTTGGGCAGTCTTGAGTGCGTTCTATCGTATACACGTTTTCCATCTTTGGTAATTCTTTTTTGTAAATTTCTGGGAGGTCAGCGAATTGCTTATCGAGCATCATTTTAATACTTCCCTCTACCGGCTCTGGCTTTCCACCTTCTGGACAGAGAGTAGTCACGAGTCTTTGTGCGATAGCGAGAATCAATGTCGGTGCGATGAGATATGGATCAATACCCATATCCATAAGTCGGGGTATAACGCCGGCAGCGGTGTTGGTGTGGAGAGTCGAAAGCACGAGGTGTCCGGTAAGCGCCGCTTGCACCGCGAGCTCCGCAGTCTCTTTATCGCGAATTTCTCCCACCATGATCACATCCGGATCCTGGCGGAGTGCCGTGCGGAGACCGTTAGCAAACGTATAGCCAATTTCTGGCTTTACTTGAGACTGGCTCATGCCTTCTATGTTGTATTCGATCGGATCCTCAAGTGAGAGTACATTCGAACCCTCTCGATCAACCTCATTGAGCATAGAATATAGTGTCGTAGTCTTTCCAGAGCCTGTCGGACCCGTGAGAAGTATCAGTCCGTACGGTCTGCCGATGGCTTCTTTGATCAAGGCAAGATTTCGAGGGCTCAGACCCATCTCGTCTATTTTTTTAACACCCTTTTCCTGATCCAAAATACGCATCACGATCTTCTCTCCGTAGTACGCAGGGAAAGTCGAAACACGAAAGTCGATTTTGCGTCCATCGATACGTGCAGAAAAACGACCGTCTTGTGGTTTTCTCTTTTCATCAAGCTTCATGTTTGAAAGAATCTTGATACGAGCGATTACTGCACTATGCACTTTGATCGGCAACACCAGGCTGGTGTTTAGAGTACCGTCCACTCGAAATCGGACACGGATCTTGTCGCGCATATGTTCAATATGCACATCGGAAGCGTTGCCCTCGGTAGCATAGCGAAGTATCGTCGCAACTATTTTGGTAACCGGAGCATCTTCGATAATTTTAGTATTTGTGGCGTTTTGCTCAGCAGGAGTTTTGCCTGTCGAAGGCAAAGAAACACTTTCTTCGTCTACCGAGAGCTCGCTCTCGAGCTCAGAAAGTGCCTTGGTCACTTCCCCAGAAAGACCTTTGTACGTCTCGAGCACCTTATCAAAATCTCCCTGAGAAATCAGGAATATTTTAAAAGGCAGATTGATTTTTGAAGAGATAAAGTTAAGCGCGTCGCGAGCCTCGATGTTGTCTGGATCAACAATTCCCACCTCGAGCACCCCATCCTTGAAACCAATTGGTGCGAAACTATAGTGGAGCGCTGACTCTTCGGGAATATATTCCAAAAGATTGAATGGTATATTTTTGTCCTGTAGGTTTCGTGTCGGGATGTTCAGATATTCTCCTTTAGCCGCGAGAATATCCTCGGGGCTCACCCCTTTCAATATGAGGGCTTTTTCGAGAGTCATATTCGCAGTGGTAGACTCCCGCTTGATGGCGGGAATTTCTTCTTTTCGTATGAGATTTTTGCCGGCTAATATTTCTAATATACCCATACAGTTATATATAACTTTTCCTTACAAAATTATCTTCCGAGATTCGTCGCATCGCCTGCTCCAGCAGTACCCGTCCTTCTGCTTCCTGGAAGAGGTGCA
>SCTV01000003.1 GCA_004298345.1 Patescibacteria group bacterium | reverse complement strand
GAATTGGATAGTTGCCATAAATAATAATTTACTGATAAAACCAGGCTGTGCCTGTGTGTTATAATGTGTATATCATCATAGTATACCTAACTATCAAAAGTGTCAAGCCCCCCGATTTTCTACTGAAAATCGGGGGGCTTTCGCTCAATTATTTTATATCACAATATTCACTACTCTGCCCGGAACATAAATAATCTTTTTGATCTGCTGACCCCATAACCATTTTGCAACTTCAGCATTCTCTTGAGCCTCTTTTTTTACCACATCTTCATTCGCATCTTTTACTACTACTATTTGTCCGCGCACCTTGCCGTTTATTTGAACGATAACTGTTACTTTTTCTTCTACAAGTTTTGTAGAATCAAACGCAGGCCACGGAGCAATGTGTATCGAATTTTTATTACCAAGAGCTGACCATAATTCTTCTGTCATGTGTGGTGCAAACGGAGCAAGGAGCTGAAGCAATACCCCCACCTGCTCTTTACTCACGAGTACTTTTTCCATCGCGTTAAGTAGAATCATCAAAGACGAAATCGCCGTATTAAATCCAAAATCCTGAATATCCTCACCGACTTTCTTTACCGTCTTATTAAACAAAACTTCAAGATTAGCAGAATCACCATTCTTTTGCCGAGAAAGATTTGCATCAATAGAGGTGGTCACCAATTTCCATACTCGTTCAATAAACCTCCTCGAGCCAATCATGTTTTGAGTACTCCAAGCGATACCCTGCTCAAAAGGCCCCATAAACATTTCGTACACTCGAAATGTATCCGCACCATAAGTCGCAATAACGTCATCAGGGTTCACCACATTTCCAAAACGCTTACTCATCTTGCGACCATCCTCACCCATAATCAATCCCTGATTTTTCAACTGCATAAAGGGCTCGGTGGTAGACACCACACCAATGTCATACAAAAACTTATGCCAAAATCGAGCATAAATAAGGTGTCGTGTGGCGTGCTCAGTTCCTCCCACATAGAGATCCACCGGTGACCATTGTTTTTCTTTTTTTGGATCCACCACTTCCTTTTTATTTTTAGGATCCATATAGCGCAAATAGTACCAAGATGAACCCGCCCACTGTGGCATGGTATTGGTTTCCCTTTTTGCCTTACCTTTGCACTGTGGACATTTAGTATTCACCCACTTTGAAATAGCTGCGAGAGGTGACTCACCAGTGCCTGTCGGCTCATATGATTTTACGTCTGGCAATTTTACCGGCAAATCTTTTTCTGGCACCGCTACCACGCCACACCTCTCACAGTGTATAAGCGGTATTGGTTCTCCCCAATATCTTTGCCGAGAAAATACCCAATCGCGAAGTTTATACTTGACCACCATTTTTCCACCCACAAACTCAGTGATTTTCTTTTTTGCTTCCTCTGAAATAAGACCGCTAAATTTACCCGAATCTATCAAAACACCGAAGTCAGTCACCACAGTGGTATCCTTTACAAAACGATTAAGACCGATTTTGTTATCAGCATGTGTTATTTGTTTCAAAGCCTCTTCATACGATAGCCAAAGAAGCTCCAAACGGTCTTCCTCCTCCTTTGTACGTAAATGTGCTGTCTCGTCAATGAGCTCGAGATAGACAGGCTGGTCAAATCGAGCCCGCCAAACTTTTTTGTTGTCAGCATAAAAATGATGCTCCGTTTCTGAGCCTAAACGACGAATTGCCTTTGTCTTATACCCAGTCTCTTCAAACACCTCTCTCTCAGCCGCTTGCTCGGGAGTATCTGAATCCATACCTCCAATAACCGGCGCAACCCAACCAAACTCTTTCCATTTTACAAACAAAAATTTTCCATCCGACTTTCTCTGTACTACCGCAGAAATCGTCTTGCGCACTTCTTCATTATCATGGATCTCTCCGTGCACAGGTCGAACCACATCCTTGACTGGCACTCCATATTTCTTTGCAAACTGGAAATCTCGCTCGTCATGTGCCGGCACCATCATCACCGCACCAGTACCATAATCTGGGAGTACATAGTCAGCCACATACATTGGAATCTTTTCTTTAGTCGCCGGATTTACAGCCCAGACGCCTTCAAGTTTCACTCCCGTCTTTTCTTTACCGGTATCAGTTCGCTCAATTTCTGTTTTCTTTTTTGATAGCGCAACATATTGGCGGACTTCCTCACTATTTTTTAGCACTCCTTTGTGGTTTTCGTCTGTCGCAAGTGTGACCCAGAGATGTTCAGGAGAAAGCACGAGAGCTGTGGCTCCAAAAAGCGTGTCTGCTCGAGTAGTAAACACCGGTATCGAGCCTGGCTTGCCACCATTTTCAAATTCTACCGTAAATGAAATCTCTGACCCTTCGCTCCTCCCAATCCAATTTCTCTGACTCTCTTTAATAGACTCAGGCCAGTTTAGACCATCAATATCTTTTAATAGTCGATCTGCATAATCCGTAATCCGCAAAACCCACTGACGAATCGGCTTTTTCTCTACGACACTACCGCAGCGTTCACACTTGCCGTCCTCGAGATCTTCGTTGGCAAGACCAGTCTTACACGATGGACACCAATTGATCGGCTCATTTGATTCGTATGCTAAGCCTTTTTTGAAAAGTTGTAAGAAAATCCACTGCGTCCATCGGTAGTATTCTGAGTCAGTCGTATCCACTTCTCGTGACCAGTCGTAGTCAAAACCGATAATCTCGAGCTGTTCTTTATATCTTTTAATATTTTTCTGGACTGCTACACTTGGGTGGATTTTATTTTTAATCGCATAATTTTCTGCCGGTAATCCAAACGCGTCAAAACCCATCGGGTGAAGCACGTTAAAACCCTGCATTCTTTTGAAACGAGAATACACATCGGTCGCAATATAGCCTTTTGGATGTCCTACGTGGAGACCTTCTCCAGACGGATACGGGAACATGTCGAGAACGTAGCATTTTTTATCTTTCGCCGTATCAACAGACTTTTGTTCAACAGTTTTATAGAGTTTTTTCTTGGCCCACTGTTTTTGCCACTTTTTCTCAATTTTTGTATGGTCGTATTGCTTCATAAGGACTAATAGTATACCAAAGAAGGGTTGGAGCCAAGGGATTCATTGATAAAGTTAATAGATGATAGTTTTTAGTTGGTAGGCGTTTTTGTTGACAAATCAGCTTTATTACTATTTACTTATATTTGGATAGTCTACCGAAAACTTACATGAACATTTCAACGCTGTTTCAAAACGCTGTGGCCCAAGTCGTGCTCCTTTGGGTCGTGGTTATCGCAATCGAATGCCTGCTCTGGAAAGCCATCGAATCAAACGAGCGCAATGCCACCGATGACGATCGCGGGGACGAAGACATCAAGCGAGGTTGGATGCGGATCGCTATGGGATTCGTATTGTTCCTGGGGCTACTGTTCACCGCTCTTATTTGCACCGATCCAAAGCACCAGAAGGCGTTTAGCGACAACTCACCCAGCATTCATCAGGTGAGTTTTTTATTTTAAAATACTTAAATATTCTGCTACTCTATCCTGCTGTCTCTTTACACCGTCTTTAACATTTATAAAATCTTGTGGACTCATCAAAGAGAATTCTAACCCTTCATCGCCAAACACAATATCCTTTTCTTCTATATTCAACGGTCTCGTTACCAGAAAATAAGCTTTCTTACTCGAATCCATAACACTCTGATATTTTTTTGAAAAAGAAATATCTTCCTTTTCAATAATTACACCAAATTCTTCTCTGACTTCCCTTTTAA
>SCTV01000002.1 GCA_004298345.1 Patescibacteria group bacterium | reverse complement strand
TTCGTTCAATAAAAGTTCTGGTGGACACAAGGGTGTCGAGTCTGTGATCAGGGCAGTGGGGACCGAAGCTTTTGTCCGAGTGCGCATGGGAATCTCTCCGGTGACTGCGGGAGGAAAAATAAAAAAGCCGACTGGAGGGGAAGTGGTCGGGGATTTTATTGTGGCGCCATTTAAAAAAGCTGAACTGGATATTCTCAAGAAAACAGCGAAAAAGGTGAGCGAAGGGCTTTCCGTATTAATAGAGCACGGCAGAGAAAAAGCGATGAGCGAGTTTAATGGACTTTAGGTCGGTTGATAGTTGTTAGATAATAGTCTTTAGGGAGTGAAAAAATCCCCCAACAAAAAAACCGCGTTTCGGGGCGGTTTTTTTGTTGGGTTTTTTATCTTCCTATTCGTGAATCTTAAATCTTACTTTTTGAATCTACCCAATTACTTCTTTCCTCCCACAAAAGAAAGTGCCATTTTCTGCTCCTTTGGATCAAAGAGAGTGATCTTGAAGCTGTAAGTCTTACCGAGCTCAAGCTGAGTCTTCATCTTTGCTTCAGTACCAAATTCAGAAATATGGACGAGACCGGCGATACCTTCTTCCACACTAGCGAGCGCACCGTGTTTGTTGAATTTGATAATCACACCGTCTACCACACTATCTTTTTTGTACTTTGTCGCTGCCTCTACCCATGGATTTTCCTTGAGTGCCTTGAGAGACAATGAAATCTTATTTTCCTTGATCTCAATAATTTTCACCTTTACTTTTTCACCCACCTTAAAGAGAAGTCGTGGATCCTCGACGAGTGACCAGTTGATCTCAGAGATGTGCACGAGACCTTCGAGACCTTCTTCGAGCTTTACGAATACTCCAAAGTCCACCATGCCGGTGACTGTTCCAGAAACTTCATCACCGACTTTGTATTTACCGATAATTTTTTCCTTTTCTTTGTGTTCAGGACTCTTTTCAGAGAAGATGAGCTTGCCTTCTTTTGGAAGTGCAGAAATCATACATACTGAAATTTTCTGACCCACCATTTTCTTGAGCTCTTCGAGGATTTTGTCTTTGTCTCCATCTGCTACGCGAGGGTAGTGCTCGGTCTTGAGCTGTGATGCAGGAAGGAATCCGATGATACCTTGCCATGAGATGATGAGACCTCCTTTGTTGGCTTCCTGGACAGGAAGCTCGAGAGTGGTTTTGTTTTTGATCAGCTCTTCCGCTTCACTCCAGATCAATGCTTGTCGAGCTTCCTTGAGAGAGAGTTCGATATAGCCTTCTTTGTTGTCTACGTCGACGACTTTGGCACTGACTTTGTCGCCAATGTTCATCTTTTTTACTACATCTCGTGCGCTGATGTATTCACGTCCATAAATAATACCGGTACCGTATGGGGTGAGGTCGATATAGACACCGGATTTTTCGATAGCAATGACCGGACCCTCGACGATATCACCGATACCTGGCGGGGTAATGCTGTCATTTACGATTTTTGACATGACCGTGTCCTTTTTGAGACGAAGCTCTTTTTCTGCTTCGGTACTCTCGTCAGTAACCACCTTTTTTGTCGATGCTTTCTTTGTGACCGTCTTCTCTTCTACTGTTTCTTCTACTTTTGAACCCTTAATTCCTGCAATCTTCTCTTTTAATTTTTCTAACATATGTATTACGCTAGATGCTCCGCTTTTTATTTAAAACTCGCCTAATCGCGATGTTTTATTGCTAATAATCAAATGTGCGGGGTTACATCTACCGGTTGTTAATAACACGAGGAGTATATATTAAAAGAGGGAAAATGTCCACATTATTATAGGAGGTGGTGCTGGTCTGAGATAGCTTCTCCTCACTATTTACAAAATTTGTTTTTCTTGGTAACGTAATTTACGGATAGAAGCGGTCTGGCTGCTTTGGTGGTTCTCAGGAAAAGGCTCAAGTTATGGAAGAAATTTCTTTTATCGTGTTGGTTGATGGTGACTCTTACGAGGGGTTGTTAAGAGTGATCAAGGGGGTTTGTCCTGGCGTAAACATCGCATCTGAACCTTTTGAAGCCAGGATTATTGGTGGTCAAGGTGAAAGAAAAGATGGCACGGCACAAAGACTAACTTTCAAAGCTCAGGAGTTTCAGCGCGAATTTTTGAGTCAGGCGATGGTGCAAGCTTTTGCACATAAACCCAAAGACTCATATGCGCTTCACATTAGGTCCGGCAGGGTTTTTTAATACTTGTCATTGTGCGGGTCGATCTCCTTGCAGGTAGGGTTCGAAAGACCTTTTTTATTTCAACGAGCGAGAAGGCACATCATCTAGTAGATGTGCACCTGTAGACGGCGCTTGAAACAAGTACTCTTGTTCACAGCGTCTGAGAGCCGTTTAAAAAGCTTTGCTTATTTAGAGGTTCCAACGGCTCATTAGCTTAATGAGCCGTTGAATATGGCTAATTAGAGCTATATTGTATTTTTCAGTATAAATGTGATTTCCCCCGAAAATCTACTGATTTTCGGGGGATTGGTTCATTCGTGAATCATGAATCGTAAATCTTGCTTCTACCCCTTTACCAAATACGCCAGCCAAAAGTTGCGTTTGTAGCTACGATTATTGAACCGCGTATATTGAGTACTTTTTTCGAGTGACTGAATGATAAAAAGAGGCGAGTAAGTGGCAAGAAAATCCTCACGACTCCATACTCGCTCAAAAAGATCGAGCTCGGGCATGTAGTACGTCTCAGGCTCGGGCCCCGGATTTTGTTTCAAAAGATTTTTGGCATTTTCGTCACCGTCTTTGCAAAGTGTTCGGACAAAAAAGTGCCCGTGAGGGGCGAGAACGCGGTGACACTCTTTTAGATAGACAGCACGCTCGCTTTGGTCGAGAGAATTGGAGGAGGTGACATCGAGAAGGAGGTCAAAACTATTGTCGGGAAAAGGATATGGTTCGCCGATTGAGTGTTTTAAAAAAGTGACTGATGGGACGGGGAGCTCGAGCTCGCGTACGCGAGCTCGGGCTTTTTCTATCGCGGTACTAGAAATTTCCATACCAGTCACGAGCGCTCCATGTTCGGCGAGATAAATACTATTTTTGCCACCACCTGAGCCGAGGTCGAGAACACGGAGACCATCGAGGTTTACCTTTTCTTCTTTTCTCAAAAATCGTACAAAATCTCTGACAGAGGTTTGCGGCTCGTCACCACCGGTGACGAGCTTTGGTTTTTGATATTCTTTTTCCCAAGCCTTTTCTTGCATGTTTTTGAGTTCTTTCGAAAGATTTGCTATAGTGTATGCATGATTATAACACATCACGGTGGCGAGTTTTTTAAGGTGCAGTTTGGAGACATCACGCTCGCACTCAACCCGATTTCAAAAGATTCAAAATTAAAACCAAGTCGTTTTGGTGCGGACATCGCGTTGGTCACAACCAATCATCCTGATTTTAATGGCACCGATCAAGTAGCTCATGGCGACAAAGAGCCGTTTGTGATTTCTGGTCCTGGCGAATACGAGACGAAAGGTGTCTTTATTAAAGGCTTTCTCTCGGGGTCTGATTATGGCGGTGAGAAAAAGGTTAATACCATTTATTCGATTGCTCTCGAGGGCATGAACCTTTGTTTTCTTGGCGCACTGACCTCAAAAGATTTAAAAAGCGAGACAAAAGAGGCGCTCGATGAGATTGATGTTCTTTTTGTACCGATCGGTGGTGCGGGTGTACTTGCTCCTGCTGATGCCTACAAGCTCGCGGTATCGCTCGAGCCAAAGCTCATTATCCCGATGCATTACGAAAATGCTGGAGAAAAAGATGCACTAAAACATTTTCTAAAAGAGGCGGGGGAAAATCCGGCGCCGGTAGAAAAGCTGACCCTCAAGAAAAAAGATCTCGATGGAAAGGAGGGCGATGTGGTGGTGCTTGGTTCGATAGTTTAGTATTTAGGATTTTCTTTTGATTTTGTGCTATTCTTGAATCATGAATCCCCGTAGCAGAGAGTACTCGCTACGGGGCAGGCATAAATTTTACTTCTTGAATCTATCTAAAAATCTACCCGAAAAATGTTACAAACTCTCCGTCAAAAACCAGAGCATCAAAAAAGGAAAATTGCAGTCGTAACCTCGTTGTTTATTACGGCAGTTATTTTTGTGGTATGGCTTTCGACCACCATACACTCCTTCTCTATTTTGGATGCAGAATCTAGTGAGTCCGGAGAGATGAGCAAGGTTCCTGAGAGTCCATTTGCGCTTATTAAACAAAACGTTGCATCTGTGTATGAAAGTGTTACAAACGATATTGTTCAGGTAAGAGAGCAGATGTTGGGAGAGTAATTTTTAGATAATGGTTCGTAAAAGAGTACCCCCGATTTTTCAGTAGAAAAATCGGGGGTACTCTTCTAGTTATCCACACAGCCTTTCCTATTTTTCAAGGTATAATTCTTCTATGCGTATAGCAAAGTTATTTTTTGCTTTAGTTCTCTTTGGTTTTGGTTTGACATTTATTATGCCAGCTACTTTTGCCCAGACGGCTGGACAAGGGGAGACGGTTTTCTTAGCTCACTTTGACTACCATCTTGGAGAAGCAAATGACAGGATATCAGGTGTTTCTTATTATGCACCCTCTGGTTTCCAGACAGCTATTCCGGTCATAGATCCTCGTGGTAAATTTGGTCCGGGGAGCATATTTTTTAATAATGACGGTAAGTACCACTCGCTAATATATTATTTAAAATCTGGACAAGAAATATCATTTGGCGATGGCGAGTTTACTGTAGATTTTTGGATAAAACCACTTGAGTCATACAACGCAGGGGCGTGGTACACTTTTTTTAATATAAATGATGGCCTCACCTATAACGGAGGGTACAATAGATACATTCAGTTGTGGCGTAAGGTTCGATCAAAGAATGCTGATGGTAGCGACTGGCTTGGCTTGAAACCAGAGTATCAATTTGAAGGCCTCCGCACCTATTTAGATCATCGGGAAAATGATGCTCCTACAGACCTTACTACTAATGCACCCGTAGACCGTGATTTCTATGCTCGACGAACAAAAGCATTTGCCATTCCTCAAGGAGATCTTGAATTGACTGTCTTGCAATGGAACCATGTAGCAATCCAAAAAAAGAATGTAGGTAACCAGCCGTATATCAATATTGCCGTTAATGGTAAAGCAGGTAAGTGGATTCCATACATTGCCGCCCCAGCAACGGGAACCGTTTTTAATAAAGTTGAGATCGGAGATCTTTTTTATTACTCTGGCGCTCCTGCATTCCATGGATTGATTGATGAATTTCGTATCACGAAAGGTAAAGCTTTGTGGCGAGATGTACCCGACAACGGTACTTTTGCAGTCCCGACTGCCGGTGACTATTCAAACACTGTTGTAGATCAAAACAAAATCCTTACCCCGGTTGCTGAAAGTATTGATGCTCATGTCATTTCTCTGGGTAATACCGTTGAGGTTTCAAATAGTACCGACACCACAAGACCGTCAATAAGAGAAGAATATCTGACCAAGCTCGACGGTACTCCAAAGCTCACCAGTTACCTCGATGCCAATAATAAGCTCGTTACCACCATATATTGGGCAGGTAACGCGACGACCAGTGAAAGTAAAAAAATAAAACGTTTTGAGTATGACGCGGACGGTCAGATTGCTCGCGAGATATATTATGGTATTGATGGTGCGAATATTACTGACGTAGTAACCTATTATTCGAAGTCAGCCGGAGGGGCTCTTCAAAAAGAAATTAAGAATCGCAATGGCACGGAATATTATAAGCGTTACTCGGCCAGTGGTAGGCTTCTTTATGAACACGAATATAAAGATGGTCAGTACGTAGTGTCCCGCAATTTTATCTATGACGGTGTGGGACGACTCGCGAGTGAGCTTGTGTTCAGTTCACCAAGCAAATACGAAAAAATTGTATACTCGAGAAATGGTAGTGGGGTAGTAACACAAACAGATAGCTACAAGGCGTATACGCCAACCGGTACCGATACGGCAAATTACGTTCATACCACCTCTACATATACCGGCACAGTAGTTACTGGTATCACCAGAACTTATTTCAATAAAGACACTGGTACACCAACAGCTCTACGCACAGAGATTGCCAGGTACAATACTTCTGGTGTCGCAGTAGATCAGAGAACGTTTGATTATGCTCAAAATAAACAAAAGTTTAGTACGTTTATCACCACTACCGGTAGTAAATCTCTCGGCCGATTAAAGACTGACGAGGAGTGGTCTCTCACAGATTACTCATACGCCTCATCTTCTCTTGCGTACAATGGCACCACCGGCGACCTCATCTCGTGGAGCAAGGTAAATTATGATGACATGAGTGCACAGGGGGCAAGGGCGGGATATTATTGGACAAAATATACTATATATAATGTAAAGACAGGATTACCAAAAGAAGAGTGGTTTTACGCTCGCTGGCCAAGTTTAAATACAAAGCGCATAGATTCAGTTATCTACGATGATAAGGGAGTGATCAGCTATCGTAAGGCATGGGATTATCGAGATGCGTATGGTGTATATGCTCATACCGTAACCAAATATACAAAAGATAGTTTGATCCAGTTGCTTGCTAAGTATGAAGACACGACAGGTCTTGCGGTGTATGCGGAAGTATATTATGGCAACGGAGAAGTTTGGTATCTCTACAAATATCAAAATGGTCCTTCTGCTGATCAGTACACAGTCAACTATTTTAGAGTAAATCAGAGAAATGGTCTTTCTACTAGTACGGCGAGCGATCTTGTAGCCGATGGTACTAAAATCTATACGAAAAGTGGCGCATTTGTGAGTGAATCAGTACCGAGTGATCCACTGAGTCAAGAGAAGATCGGCGAAAAGATTTTGGCGAATATTCCTGATAGCTCACTTCGCAGTCAGGCACAGACCGGTGCCGAAAAAGTAGCGATTCTTGCGGTATTGAAAACTCTTTTGCCTGATTATAAAAATGCTCTCCTCGCGGTCTCAGAAAGTGATCCTCTCAAAAAAGAGAAACGGTATGAAATATACGTTGCATATGCATGGAAAATAACCCGCGCTATTTATGCCATTGAGTACCGTTTCAATAGTGGTTCACCAAAATATCTCAATACCGATAACACTCTAGATAAGGCAATTACTGCGTGGTATGGTATTGATGGTAGTGATCTTTCCGGCAACACAGAATTCTGGGGTCTTTATATACGACCAGGAGCTATAAATTCTGCCGATGCTGATGCTGTATATGTTGATATGGATATTTTGAACCCGTCTGCGGTTGATTTTGCTATCAATGCCTCCTCGTACAGCTCTCTCACCAATACTCCAAAGAAAATAGAAAAATGGGACGCACTTCGTCTTGGTGCGGGATTCTCTTTTGCAAATAACACTCTTTCACTCTTTAATCTTTCTGGTGGTGTAGGGAGATACATTACTCTCGATGAGATGACAAAAGCCGATCCTACCGTCAATCTTACTCTTGACCGGTTTGAGGAGGACATGAAAAATTCTGGTGTGATTTTGTCTTCACTTTCTGAAACACAGGTGATCGAAAAGATGTACCAGTATTTTGATAAGCAAAGTTACTTTAATTATTTATATGATCTGTCACAGGTAGCACAAACCGTAAACCAAACGTTGGTCCGAAAAGGAGGTGATTGTGAAGATTTTGGACTCTTTTTCCTGAGCCTTTTGAGAGGAGAATTTACTCGTTTGGGTAACACTGATGCAGTGAGCCGTTTAGGTCTTGTGACTGCCTATGTTGATTCGAACGCTCCAATCTCTGTAAGCAATCAAGGTGCTGGACATGCTTCTGTTGGTTTTAGACAAGGTTCGACCTATTATTACATAGAAGCCAGCTATCTTTTCTTGGGCTCTGGTGCTGATGTTACAAGGCCGACACCCCAAACATTAAATGTTCTTAGTAGTTCTGGATCAACGGTTTCTGGTACTATTGGTCAGAGTGGTTGGTATGTACAGGTCGCTGACATGTATCCTTTAGGTGGTTCGAGAGTTCCGTTTAGTGGCAGTCTTGGGGTCTTTCATGACACAATAAATCAAACCAATTCGGTAGACACCACTGTTGCTCAGGTTTCAAGTATTTACACCAAACTCGAACCATACAATCCGCTCGTGACCACCCTTGCTTCGAGTACGGTTCAGACGATTCCTAATTTCAAGAATCAAACAATAGATTTTGTGGTAGAGAGTACCCACAGTTTCTTTAATCGACTAGTACAGTATGTACCGGAAAGTAGTGGAGCTGATGTATGGCGTGGGGTAGATCAGACAATCCCAGCGGTGATAAATCCAGATGGAACAGTCAATCTTTCCGCAAAGATTTCGGGAGATTGTGAAGACCTGGCTTTTGCGGAAGCGAGCCTTCTCGAGAATGTGCTTTTGAGGTATTACATTGCCGGCGGTGCTGTCCCAGAAAATGCAGTCAACCAGGCAAAGAAAAATGTGATTGTGATTGCTGAAAAAGATTATGGTGGAGTAGCCGGTCGCTCACATCTGTATCTTGGATTCCTCACACCAAAGACCGATACTTCTCCGGCCGTGGTGCGACTGATTGACCCACAGCAGGGCACTATCGGTACCCCAATGCTTATGAGTGATTTGTATAATGACAAGTATCTCTTTTTTGCAGATCGAGAAAAGGTAAGTGCCATTACTCCGTATGACTGGAGCTCACTCAATTTCTCAGCTGCGGTTAAGGCTGCTGCTGCAATGGGTATTGTATTAAATCCTGGGCCGGTAGATCCAAATGCTCCCGCAAGACAGAATCTCACACCACAACAGCAAGCGGAGATTATTAATGCGGTGGTTACTGCTGATCCGCCAAAACCAAGTGCGGTAAGACAATTTCTTAACTTTGTGTATGAAAAATCCGGAGCGAAAGCAATTGTAGAGTCAAGTACTATTCTGGAGGCTCTGGTGAGAGTGGCTGTAAAGGCGGCTCTCCTCATTGGTGGAGGTCCAATAGGTACTGCGGTTCAATTTGCCGTTAGCGCTATTAATATGGCAGCAGTCGGTCTCGACCACCCAGCGCCCATTCCGACACCAGAAGAGGCTGGAGTGAAAGTGGTGAATGGAATCGTGACAGTTGTTGGTGCTCTCACAAAGCCAGGTGGAGCCGATTCTCCAGAGCGAGCTGAGGCAGAGGCCGCTCTTCGTGCAGGCAGAACCGTACCGGCTACTCCTGCAAACATGGATTCAAACAATAGCTCGGCTACAGAGGCAGCCGCTACCACCAGACAGTCTGGTCAGGTGATTGTCCAGAGAAATAATAGTACCAGTGTTGTTAATGCCATCGGTCCAAACGATACATCCCGTACCACTACCACAAAAGTATACAATCCAGTTACCAATGTAATGACTATTACCACACAAACCACAATCGTTATTCCACAGTCACCAATTATTTTTTATAGATCACCAGCGGTGACACCACAGATTTGTCCAGTAGGTACTCCAGTGTGTACTGGAAGTGAAGGGGTTTCTGTTCCAGCAAACGCCCGTGCTGATGGCAGTCCATCATCGTGTTATATTTCTGGCCAAGCACCGTCTTGCGAGACTCGTCAATATGCTACCGCTTGGGTCTGCGAAAACTTTTACGACAAAGATACTGCGGGGACTGGTTGTGCTTGTATTGATCCTCTGGCAAGTAATGTCGGTCAGACGGCGACATGTCAGTATGGTGCGACAGTCTCATGTGCAGGAGGCAATCTCCCCCCAGCAAATAGTGTGGCGGGCGTCTCTTCTTTCCCAGCACCGACTGGCCAGACTTCATCATCTACGATTGCCTGGGATTATTTATTGGGTGCGACACCTGACAATACTCAATGCAAGTGGTCGTGCGCGAATGGGTATAAAAAAGATGGCGCTCTTTGTGTTCCAGACGAAGTATTTTCTTGCAGTACTCTTTCTGTTCCTGAGCAGGCGAGACTCTGCGCTAGCGATGATCAGGGACTAACTTCAAATACAGACAGTACCTTTGTGTCAAGTTGCAGTAGTCCCGATGGCAGTGCGCCAAAATGTCAGTACGCCTGTTCTTTTGGATTTAGTAAAGTGGGCAGTGCTTGTCAGTGTCTATCTCCACGGGTAGTTCAGGGTGGCAGTTGTGTCGATAATACCACGAGCTCAGCCGTCATTCTTTCAGCCGTTCCTTCTAGTAAAGGAACGGGGGGTACTACTGTTTATACGGCACCACTTGCATCAAGTATTAGTGTAAAAAAGGGTCAATTATTTAAACTGGCCTGGTCACAAAATGTTTCTGGTTCGGCAGACACTCTTTCTGGTTCGTGTTCTTCTGGCTCGTCAAACAATGATCCAAATTGGGTGACTACTGGATTGCCACTTAGTGGTGAGGCTCCAGATTTGAAATTAACTCAGGCAGGCACGTACACTTACTATGCAACTTGTCAGTATGGAACATCTCTGACAGTTTCAACCTCACAAGTAACCGTTCGTGTAGAGCCGACGGGAGTGTTTGAAGAATTTTAAATAAAATCATGAAACCATCATCACAAAAATTAATCGCGGGTAGTGTGATCACTCTGTTGGTGCTAATCATCATCGCGTGCATTGTGTACTATTTTTTCCTTCTGAAAGATGAGCCAGTAGTGCTCCATCAACAGGAATTTAAAATATCTGAGGAACAACAAAAAGAAATAGATACCACAGTTGCACAAATAGAAGCAGTAGAAACGATGCAAGAAAAAACCATTGTCAGTCAAGAACAACAACTCCAAGAAAATAGGCAGGCAACAAAAACTATTAACACAAAACAGTTTACTCAAGAACAGAGGAGGGTAGAGCAGATGCAACAAGCGTCGAATAGACAGGAAGCGGAGTTACCCGGTGGTCGTTTTGATTTCAACCCTAATTAGGTAGATGTATTTGGTTGTTGCGAAGTAATATCATCAAAAAAAGAGACTTCGGAGACGGGCAGTCCATCCTCCGCGAGTACGTTTCGGCGTGGCACGTGAGACTTGAGGAAAATTTCAGTAGAAATTTATCCGTGCTTCGCATTACCACTGGGGAATGCCAGAGCCAAAAAAGAGCACGAGTATTTCTTTGGTAAGAAATCTCTCAAGTCTCGCTTGCCCGTCTCCGAAGTCTCTTTTTTGGCTCTGGCATGTACCCCTTGACTTTTAGATATAAAGGGTGTATAATTGTATTAGAAGTACAGGAATGTTTCCTGTACGCACCTCTACACGTTTTATGAAAAACTACCTACTGGCACTTGTTGCCGTGGTCATGGTCAGTCTCAGCACCGGCTGCGTTGCAGCTGAGCGCACGTCATTCACCACTTTGCCCATTCGGAGCACTCCGTCTGGTGCAGTGGTGAAAACAAACGGAGTCGTGGCAGGTGTCACGCCACTTACGTTGGTTCTCCCCAGAGGCACTGGAAAGAAAGGGAAAGAGATCGCGGTTTCGATTACGCTTGAGAAATACGAGCCGGTCGAGGTCGCGGTCAAGTCGGGGCTCTCCCTCGAGGGATTCCGATTTCTCGCCCAGCGCTTTCCGGCGTCGTTTGTTTTCGGAAAGCCTGCAGTGGAACCGGGATCAGCCCGCGATCTCATCCCCAGGCAAATTGACGTGGTGCTTACACCACTACGTCCATCAGATCAAGCTCGGTGAGAGAAGCTAGTGTCTCTCACCAAACCCCGCGTACCGCAAGGACGCGGGTTTTGTATTTACCGATGTATAAAGAGCGGAGCGACTATATACATTGTGTACGTTCGCTCTGATGAGCTCAGTACTCTCACCGCCAGTACGACTCCTGCAACACCGAGGTATTTTCTTCGGTGTAGGCCAGTAGAGCGAAGCAATCACTTTGAATTCTGTGGATAAGTGCTCTTGACATCCATGGTTGAAAGTAGTATACTTAGGGGTAGGTGAACCTTGACATCAATGAAGATGTAACGGTTCCTTGTCTACAATTTTCTAAAATCTATGCGCACATTAGTCTCTGCCCTCGGGGCACTCTTCTGCGCAGGATCACTCCTTGCCGCAGAACTTCCTCTCTCAATCCCCGTTGGTGACAACGCGGTGCGAGCTCACGAAATTGCCAGCATTGGGTTCTATGTTGTCAATTTGTTTTCTTCCCCCAACACCTCTCCTCGGAGCTGGAGCCTCATCGGCTACCACGACGAGGTCTACTTCGCCACCAATGGCGTCGTGGATGAAAAATACATTCGGGGGATTCTCCAGACGGTTTCTCAACGGGTGTTTTCCGAAGATCCGAACAAGGTCTTTGGTATTACCTCGTCGTTTCGTCGGAGTGCTCTCGGAGATGGGGCATATGGAGCCATCAATTCCGGTGAATACATACTCATCCGAAATCCTGACGGGAGCTATGCGCTTCCTGCTCAGGCTACCAACGCGCTGGTCGCTGAGTTTAGCGACGTCGGTATCTACGCCACCGGCCTCACACGAGCCACAGTGGAAGTGACCGACAACGGTGTTGTTGAGTATGTGCTCGACACTGCTACAACGCCGAGTGTAATCAGTGTCCAGAAGGGTGGATTTTATCCTTCCAAGTGGTTGTTTACCAACGACTACTCCGGCACCATCACGTTATACACGGGCTCGGGAGCAAGTGCGACTGAGACCAGGTATGACCTGAAGACCGGTCTGAAATGGATCGGCGGGATGTCACCACTCTGGCTCGGAACCCCTCGCCGGACAGCAAATGGCACAGAGGTCGTCGTCACCGGCAAGCCTGGTGTGCGAGTGGTCGTCGAGTGCTCGACTGACCTTAGGACGTGGACTCCAGCGGACACACTGGATAATCCAAACGGGGTAGTTACCTTCATTGATAACACTGCCAACCCGCGCCCCTTCAGCCGGGCTCGATATGAGCAGACGCAGTAATCCGACGCGCACCTCGAGTGAGCGCCGGATTTTTTAACTATTTTTATATAAATGTCCCACGAAAATCAGCAGATTTTCGTGGGACACACCCTTGTAACTAACTCACTATTTTGCTATACTGAGGGGTACTATGGCTAAAGAAAAAGACGAGAAAGCAGTTCCTGAAATCAATCCAAAATTTGTCCCCACTCGTGGAGTAATTGACCGAAATATTACCACTGAAATGCGTGAGTCGTACCTCGACTACGCGATGTCCGTGATCACCTCTCGTGCGCTTCCTGACGTGCGTGATGGACTAAAGCCGGTACACCGCCGCATCCTCTTTTCAATGAATGAAATGGGTCTTACTTCATCTGCCCGTTTTCGAAAATCAGCGACTATCGTGGGAGACGTACTCGGTAAATATCACCCTCATGGTGACGTGGCAGTGTATGACTCGATGGTAAAAATGGCACAGCTTTTCTCTTTCCGATACCCACTTATTCTCGGTCAGGGAAACTTTGGCTCGATCGATGGAGACGGCGCTGCTGCATACCGATATACCGAAGCTAAAATGTCTCGTCTTTCGAGTGAGCTCCTTCGAGATATCGAAAAAGATACTGTTGATTTTCGACCAAACTATGACGGTACCAAAAAGGAGCCGATCGTATTACCTTCAGCTGTACCTGCACTTTTGCTCAACGGTACTTTGGGTATTGCAGTCGGTATGGCGACCAACATCCCTCCACACAATCTGAAAGAAGTGGTGGATGCGACCGTTCATCTTATAGAAAACAAAGACGCGACTACCGAAGACCTCCTTCAATTTATCAAAGGTCCAGATTTTCCAACTGGCGCGGTGATCTACGGAGAAAAAGATATTCATCATGCCTATTCGACTGGTCGTGGTGGTATCGTGGTGCGTGGGGAAGCCGAGATTATTGAGGACAAGAAAGAAAATTTCCAGATCGTTATTACTTCTCTCCCGTATCGCGTCAACAAGGCCGAGCTTATTATGCGTATTGCAGATTTGGTACGAGAAAAAGAGATCGAGGGTGTGAGAGGTCTTCGCGATGAGTCTACCAAAGATATTCGCATTGTTATTGATCTCAAAAACGGTGCGCATCCGCAAAAAGTTCTCAATTTTATATACAAACATACTCAGCTCGAGGAAAAGTTCCACCTGAACGTCGTGGCGCTCGTGGATGGAATACCAAAAACTCTCTCCCTCAAATCGATACTTGAGGAATTTGTATCGCACCGCATGATTGTGGTTCGTCGCCGAACTCAGTTTGATTTAAATAAAGCCGAAGATCGAGAACATATCCTCCTTGGTTTGAAAAAGGCACTCGACTATATAGACAAAATTATCAAACTCATCCGTGCTTCAAAGGATGCGATCGAGGCGCACAAAAATTTGATGAAAGAGTTTAAGTTTTCAGAAAAACAAGCGACCGCGATTCTCGAAATGCGTTTGCAAAAGCTTGCTGGACTTGAGCGCAAGAAGGTAGAGGATGAACTCGCTGAAGTACAAGCGCTTATTATTACCCTAAAAGAAATTTTGGGCAGTGCAAAGAAAATCCTCAGTATTATCAAAGACGAACTCAAAGAAATCGCAGAGAAATATGGCGATGAGCGACGTACCAAAGTCGTCAAGCGAGGTGTACAAGCAATGTCTGACGAGGACCTAATTCCTGATGTAGACTCAGTACTCGTACTTACTTCTGGCGGATATATTAAACGTACAGCTCCCGAGGAATATCGAAGACAAAAGAGAGGTGGTGTCGGTGTGGTAGACCTCGATACAAAGGAGGAGGACTTTATCACTCACATCGTCAATACAAATACACACGCTGACCTACTTTTCTTTACCAACAAAGGCAAGGCGTATCAGCTCAAGATGCACGAGATTCCTGAAGGTAAACGTGCGACCAAGGGCAAATCAGTAGTCAATTTTATTCAGATTACTGACGACGAACGAGTCACCTCGATTTTGCCAATGCCAAAGGAAGTCAAAAAGAATGGCCTATCTCTCTTTATGGTTACCAAAAATGGCGTGGGTAAAAAAGTAAAAGCTGAGTCGTTCCACGATGTGCGTCGAAGCGGTCTCATTGCTATCGGTCTCGAAGCGGGAGACAGCTTGGTGTCGGTGCAGTTTGTGGAAAAAGGAGATGAGCTTGTGCTCGCATCGAGTGAAGGTCAATCTATTCGTTTCAAGGAGTCTGATGTGCGAGAAATGGGTCGTACGGCGATGGGTGTGATCGCAATGCGTCTTGAGAAAGACGATATGGTGATCGGTGCCAATGTCGTGCGCAAGGATATGAAAAATCCGACGCTTCTTGTGATCATGTCAAACGGCTATGGCAAGCAGACCGAGCTTTCAGAATATAAGACTCAAAAGCGAGGAGGTTCTGGAATTCTTACGGCAAAAATTACTGATAAAACAGGGAAAGTGATCACTTCGAGCGTGGTAGAGGGCAGTGAAAAAGAGGAGGAGTCGGCGGAGCTTGTGGCTATTTCAAAAAAGAGTCAGGTGATTCGTTGTGAGATTAAAGAGATACCAATACTTGGTAGACAGACTCAGGGGGTGCGCATCATGCGTTTGCGTGACGGGGATTCTCTCGCTAGTGCCGTGTGTTTGTAGTAAGCAAAGCCGGTGGTAAAATATCCCAAAAACTTTCAGTAGAAATTTTTGGGATATTTTTACTCAAAACACAAAGATAGCCTCGAGCAAGGCCATCGTTTGGCAGAAAGGCTCAACCGTGACACGGTTGAGCCTTTGAAGCTTTTAGCCCCCCGAAAATCTGCTGATTTTCGGGGGGCTACCTGTTTTCATTTTTTTCAAACCTATCCCCATTTTTTAGTGGCACTTCGCATCCCATTACGTTATACTATAGTATATGTTTTCCAATCCAGAACGGAATGTTGAGCAATTCGACATACACCCGGGTATGGCTGTCGCTGATTTTGGTGCCGGATCAGGCTTCTATACTATCTCTTCAGCAAAGGCTGTCGGTGGTGCCGGTAGGGTTTTTGCTGTTGAGGTACAAAAAGAGCTTTTAGAAAAATTAAAGGCTCAAACTAAGCAACTCCGTCTCGGTAATGTCGAAGTAATCTGGGGTGATATTGAAAAGATGGGAGGAACTCGCCTCAGAGACTCATCTGTCGACCGCGTTATTGCATCGAATGTTCTCTTCCAGCTTCACGACAAAAAATCTTTTTGCAATGAGATAAAACGAGTGCTAAAACCTGGTGGTAAAGTGCTTTGTATTGATTGGTCAGATACCAGCCCACTCGGACCAAAATCACTGGTCACTCCCGCCTCAGCCAAAGAGCTTTTTCATTCGGCTGGCTTTGTGTATGACTCATCAATCATAGCTGGGGAGCATCATTATGGACTTATTTTTATAAAACAATGAGTAATTTTCAAACCATTCTTCTGGGAGTATTTATATTTTTTATTGTAATCGGAGTGGCGGTGTTTGCGACGCTGAAAAATTCTTCGAGCAATGAGCCTGTGGGAATCGTACTGTGGGGCACAGTCTCATCCGAAGCTTTTGGACAGTTTGTAAACAAGCTTAACCTCGGTCTTGAAAAACAGCTCAAAATTACTTACATTGAAAAGCGCCCAAATACATTTGACCAGGAGTATATAGAAGCGCTTGCCAAAGGCGGGGGACCAGACGCGATTTTACTTTCGCAAGATTTGATTTTGAGACATCGGGATACCATTATTCCGGTTCCGTACAGTACATTCCCCGAAAGGGATTTCAAAGACGTGTTTATTGCCGAAGGGGAGCTCTACTTGAGTCCCGCAGGTATTCTCGCTTTTCCATTTAGCATTGATCCGCTTGTGATGTATTGGAATAGAGACAGCTTTACTAATGCCGGTCTCGCTACGTATCCTCGGACTTGGACTGACATGGGCACATTGACGAGCATCTTGACTACTCGTGACGTAGCCTCAAATGTTCGCACTAGCGCCGTAGCTCTCGGAGAATTTCGAAACATAAATCATGCCAAAGAAATCCTCTCAGCTCTGATCATTCAGGCAGGCAATCCGATCACTACTTTTGACGCAGAGGGTAAGGTTCAGAATCTTTTTGCAGACAGACTCAATTTTGCTACCGCGCCGACCGAGACTGCCCTTTCTTTCTATACCAAATTTTCAAATCCAGTTGACCCGCTATACTCATGGAACCGAGCTCTTCCAGCTTCCAAAACATATTTTTTGAGTGGCAATCTTGCGACATATTTTGGCTTTGCTTCGGAGCTTTCTGATATTCGGACCAAGAATCCAAATCTCAATTTTGACGTAGCGGTTTTGCCCCAAGCCCTCTCTGGTAAAAATAGAGCGACCTTTGGCAACATGCTCGGTCTTGCCATTTCAAAGAGTTCGCAAAATCCAAGCAATACATTTGTAGTGCTTTCTAGCCTTTTCAATGCAAATGCCATCTCTATTTGGTCTGAATCTACCAAACTTCCGCCGGTGCGACGAGACCTGCTTCTCACTCGTCCACAGGATCCATACCTCTCGGTCTTTTATGATTCCGCTCTTATCTCAAAGGCATGGCTTGACCCACGACCGGAGTCGACAGACATTATTTTGAGGGACATGGTTGAGTCGGTGACTAGCGGTAAAAGTCGAGCGGGGGAAGCTGTCAGCACAGCGGGTATCCAGATAGATAATTTGCTACAATAATCATATGAATATTTTTGCTCTTAGCAATACCTCAAGAAATTTCTGGCGGACGATGGCAGTTTTTTGTCTTTCATTCTTTCTTTTGGTAAC
>SCTV01000036.1 GCA_004298345.1 Patescibacteria group bacterium | reverse complement strand
GATTTTAATGTTTTGATTCTTTCAATACCGTCTTTTGTGAGATGATCACCTGACAGCACAATCTGTGCAATCTTACAAAATACTTTGAAACTTTTTTGTTTCGAAATACTTTGTAGTGGGTGTTTTTGAAAGAAAGGAATGATGGTTTCCTGTATGTCCTTGTAAGAAGATACAGTATACCGATAACACTGGCAGTGATTTGTGCGCACTTCTTTTTGAAAGTACACGTTTCCGACTCCCAATGTATTTTTAACCTTTTCAAGCAAGGGCCTGTCTGTCTCTTGCATTTTTATATGAAAATGCAGTTGAACAGCATACCCCGCCCTATAGGAATCGGATTTCCACACATTTGCATGGAAACATCCTTCCCCATCAGTTAATCCTACAATATAATCTGTCGATACTATTGGTTTTGTCCTTCCCATGGTCACTTAATTATAACATTAAGTTGACGCATAGTACTACGACGCAGCTGACTTCTCCTGATACTTTGATTGTTTTTTATATCAAGAGATCTCCCAAGGGTCAGTACTGATTCTATTCCTTGCATCCTACTCGAGGTTATTTGTGATACTTCCCCATAACTCACCATATGGGTCGTATCCCTCTCTTTTTGAGTGGGCTGCTTTTTGCTACTAGGATCCTTCATCACTCGGCCTCACGGCCAAACGATTACCCGTTCACTACTTTCCGTTTTTCGAAAAGGGTTGATTTTAACAACCTAGATTCAGCACCTGCCTGGCGCTTTTAATTTTGAGTACAAGACTTGAGAACGTATTCACCGCAGTATAGCTGACCTGCGATTACTAGCGATTCCGGCTTCATGAAGTCGAGTTGCAGACTTCAATCCGAACTGGGCCCGGCTTATAAGGATTGGCTCCACCTTGCGGTATTGCAACCTGTTGTACCGGGCATTGTATCACGTGTGTAGCCCAAGATATCAGAGGGACATGCTGACCTGGCGTCATCCTCGCCTTCCTCCCTCGATTTTACTTACGAGCAGAGCTCATAAACAAAATCGAGGGCAGTCTCGCCTGACATATATAACAGGCAACGAGGGTTGCGTTCGTTACCCCACTTAAGGGAACAATTCAAACCACGAACTGACGACGGCCATGCATCACCTGCCTAATTGCCTTGCGGCGACAAAAGTTTCCTCTTGTCTTCAACTAGGTTTCAAATCTTGGTAAGGTTCTTCGTTTATCGTCGAATTAAACCACATGATCCACCGCTTGTGCAAGTCCCCGTCTATTTCTTTGAGTTTTAACCTTGCGGTCGTACTACCCAGGCGCTTCTCTTAACGCGTTAGCTTCGTCTCTCAGAGGGTCGATACTCCGAAAAACCAGAGAAGATCGTTTAGGGCGTGGACTACTGGGGTATCTAATCCCATTCGCTACCCACGCTTTCGTGTTTCAGTGTCAGGAGTGCTCCAGTCTGCTGCCTTCGCTTTTGGTGTTCCCCATGATATCAACGCATTTCACCGCTACACCATGAGTTCCACAGACCCCTCGCATCCTCTAGTTTTGCCGTTTCCCTTGCATCTTCCCGGTTGAGCCGGGAGGTTTAACAAGAGACTAACAAAACCACCTACACACCCTTTACGCCCAATAATTCCGGATAACGCTCGGGGCACTCGTATTACCGCTGCTGCTGGCACGAGTTTAGCAACCCCTTATTCTTGAGGTACTATCAATAAACTTTCTCCCTCATAAAAGATCTTTACGTTCCGAAGAACTTCATCGATCACGCGGCGTCGCTCCGTCAGACTTGCGTCCATTGCGGAAGATTCTCGACTGCGGCCACCCGTAGGTGTATGGTCCGTATCTCAGTACCATCGGTGGGGGTCAGCCTCTCAGCTCCCCTAGACGTCATTGCCTTGGTAGGCCATTACCCTACCAACTAGCTGATATCGAGCAGGCCGATCTGGAAGCGATAAATCTTTACTCTCGCGAGACCATCAAGTATTAGCTAATCTTTCGACTAGTTATTCCTGACTTCCAGGGTCGTTACCTACTTTGTACTACCTCGTTCGCCACTGCCCTTGCGGGCCGTTTGACTTGCATGCCTTACCCACGCCGCCAGCGTTCATCCTGAGCTAGAATCAAACTCTTAATTAAATGAACGGAACAAAATAAAGAAAAATATTTCTGTACTTTGATTTTCACTTACTTACTTTGAGTCTGGTTCTTGCTCGTGGAATTATTGTTATAAATGTGTGTGACCTAAACTTTTTAGACTCACCTGTATTCTGTCGCTTGTAAAGACAGAATCAGGGACTTGCACGTGTTAAACTATAACGTTTAACTACGTTTCTTTAATGCATAACTTATTTTGGCACAGTTTCAAAGGACACCCCTATTTCGATTAGGGTAGGAGTAGTATATATGAATGGTTTTAATAGTCAAGCCCTCCGCCTTATAGCTAGAAAAGGGTACGGACTTTTGTTTGCTAACAAAGTCCTGAAGTCTCAGCTCGACAGCTTCCGAACCCCCTTTTCTAGCCATAAGACTTCGGGGTATTAATGCGGAGCACGAGTATTTCCTTGGTAGGAAATCTCTAAAGTCTCACCTGCCCAGCTGCGAAGTCTCTTTTTTGGCTTCATTGCTACGCCTCTGGTAAGGGTGCGGGAGCGGCGAATCCCCCGATTTTTAGTAAAAAATCGGGGGATTGTGGACTGCTTTTTCAACCTTATTACTAATACTCCTAACAAGCACCTTCCTTGCTAGGTTCGGACAACTGGTGCTTAGAAAACTACACAGTAATCTCCCCGACAAAGTCAGTGTTGATGATTTTGCTTAAGGCGCTTAAAGACTTTGGACCCTGTGCTAGAGCCCACATGAGCTTCACTTGTGCCATTACATCTGTTAGATCACCAGTGGGAATAGCTCCGGCATCTAGAGCCATTTTGCCTGTTTCATAAATACCCATATGCGTCTTGCCGTTCACAAATTTGGTAGAAATCAAGACAGGTAGTTTTAATTTTTTAACAGCCTCCCGAATCATGGGTAGCAGAGAATACTCGCCTTCGGTAGGCACATTACCCGCACCAAAAGATTTTAATAATAGCCCTTTGCACTTTTTTGATTTTATCGTTTCTAAAAGAATATCTGGCTCAAGTCCGGGAGAAAGTTCAACCGCCAAAATTCCACGCTGAAATTTAGCATTAACCTTAAATATAAACTTTTTATTTACTTTTAATGCTTCTCTAATAAAATGTACCCCAACTGCATCTATGCGAGCAAGGTGAGGGAAAGCTGGGGAATCAAAAGCTAAGAAACTGGCTTCACTGGTTTTAAGAGAACGACTTGCACGTAGCACTCTATCGTTAAAGACTATCATCACTTCCGCTATGCCCTGACTACAAGCTTCAAGTACCGTCTTCATAGAGTTCTCCAGATTAAATTTGGCATCCGTTCCATACGCAACTAGTGGTAATTGTGAACCAGTAAAAATAATTGGTATCTTTAATCCTGATCCAAGGGCAAGGGCCAGAGCACTGGCAGTATAAGCCATCGTATCTGTACCATGAGTAATAATAATCGCATCCACATTGTCATGGATTTTCTCTATATGTAAAGCTAATTTAATCCAATGGCCTGGATTAATATTGGTACTATCAAGATTTTCAAGCTCGTAGAAATCTACGTCGGCCATTTCTTTAATCGATGGAACTATGGATACTATTTCCCCCACACTTTTGGCCGGCTTCAGTACCCCTTTTGAGTCAGGTACCATCGCGATTGTTCCCCCAAATCCTAGAATTGATACTTTTATTTTTTTCATAAAAATAAACTTCGAGCGATTCTACCTCTTTATACTAAAAGAGATAGTGTATAGCCCACAAAATCAGTCGTTTACCGAACCCTACTCTGCCATTTTTCGATGGTGACGAGAAGTGGTGAACCGAGGAAGATTGATGAGTACGTACCAGCAACAATACCGATAATGAGAGCGAGGGTAAAGTGCTGAGTGGCTCCTCCACCAACAAAGTAGAGCACGATGAGGGAAAGGAACACTGTCAAAGATGTGTTTATCGAACGGGTGAAAGTTTGAGAGATACTGTTTCCTACAATCTGTTCAAATGTTTGCTTTTTGCCGTATGTCCTGTTGATCTTTAGATTCTCTCGTACTCGGTCAAACACCACAATTGTGTCGTGCACCGAAAAGCCGAGCACCACGAGAAGTGCTGTCACAAACAGACTATCGATTTCATAACCTTTAAAATGTCCGAGTATCGCAAAAACGCCGGTCGGTACAATCACATCATGCACGAGAGCAACAATCGCAATAATTCCGTATTTCCACGAAGACACCGGCTCCGAAACTTTTCTAAAAGCAAATGCGATAAAGAGCACGATGGCGATGATTACAATCGCGATCGAAGCAAAAGATTTCTTTGCCGATTCA
>SCTV01000035.1 GCA_004298345.1 Patescibacteria group bacterium | reverse complement strand
AAGATCTTCCAAGTAACGGTACCAGCCTTACCTTTACCATCCCATCCAATATTCCTCCTGGCACGTATACTATGAAAGTCGCAGGTCTTAATAGTAACTATAGTGAAGGGGTGACGATTACTATCGCTTCACCAGTTCCAGCACCAGTTCTTACTTCCCTCAACCACACTTCATCTATCACCAACTCTTGGGTAATCGCTTTAGGTTCTGGTTTCTCTACTTCTACCACAGGTAATACAGACAAGGTTGGCTTCTTTACCGCCACCACCAGTGTAGAGGCAGTAGCAGGAATCTCGGCAAGCAACACTGGAGACACATATGTTGACCCAAGTATTCCCAATTTAACACCTGGCACCTACAGTGCTTTCAAGGTACCCACTACACTCGCGCCAGGTCCGTATAGCGTAAAAGTCGCTCATCAAAATGGTGCATGGAGCAATGCTCTCGACTACACCGTCCTTCCTGTGATGAACCTAGACGGTAGCTACAACTTTGCCTATGTCATAGCCACCAAACCAGCTCCTCCTATAGTAGTGACTGTGTCCAAACCAAACACGGAAGTACGCGGTCTAGGAACTGCTACCACCACTCCACCCACTTTGAATCCAAACCGACCCAACCTCACCCAACTCCTAAACCTCATCCGCTCTCTCACCGCTCAGCTCCAAACTCTCAAAGCAGGGAAGACCATTACGGGAACCCCAGTCATTCCTACCATCACTCTTCCCACCACTACCTCCTGTACCACCGATGTCTTCCAATGTCCAGATGGTTCTTTTGTCGGACGCACTCCACCCGGCTGTGCCTTCAGAGCCTGTCCTTCGGTCACCCCACCTCCACCACCCACCTTCACCTGTCCTACCGACACTCAATCTTGTCCCAACGGCTCCACCGTCTCCCGCACTCCACCCCTCTGTCTCTTTGCCGCTTGTCCCAACACTTTCGTCCCACCGCCAATAGTCATACCACCTCCACCAGTGGTCACGCTTCCTAGTATCACTCTTCCTTCTCCTACCACTACCACCCTTCCTCCCGCTCCAGCACCCATCACCACCGAGCCAACCCTTTCTGCTTCTCTCACCACTCTATCTGACGATCGTGCCGGAGTCTGGGGAGTCTTTGCTCCTGGCCCTGGTAATCAGTATGGTACTTCAAAAGGGGACATTCACGACTTTGTTTGGAATGCTACACTTACGCTCTCAAGTAGCAAGACTATCCGTTCTATCAACCTCACCCACAACACCAACAACGAATACTGGTCTACCGACAACGGCAATGCCTATCCTCTCGTCATTTTCTACAATGGTACTCAGCTCAATACCGACTACAGTCAATCCCTCGGTACCTATGGACAGGGAAGTACCAACTTAACCATTTACGGCCAATTCGAAACCCCCACCTTCTCTGGAGGCACTCTCACGATCGCCTTTACCGACAATACTACTGTTACCGCTACCATCCCTGCATCAAGTTTTAGCCCCTGCACTACTTGCAACCAGGCCGGAGCTGTCTACCAAGCGATGGGTACTCTCTGGGACACGTTGTTGTCGACTTTGTCGTGGTAATACCAGTGAGCTGTTAGAACCTAACTCTTGGTCTTAGTTGAATCAAATTCGGAGCAAAGACTTTTAATTGCATAAGTGACGATAGTCAGACTATCGTCAAAACTCTCATTTACGCCATGGCGTAAATGAGAGTTTTGCGTGGGACACGTTTCAAGCACCATCTCAGCCATAACTGAGATGGTGCTTTTAAACCAGATACAACCGGTACCTATTTTTATAATATGGCTCTGTATAGGCATTTCCAACGGCTCATTAGCTTAATGAGCCGTTGGAATTTTGGCAGTTTCGGGATATAATTGTCATATATTTATGAAATCCTATCTAAAACCAACTCTCGGGATTTTTGCACTCGTCGTCGTACTTGTTTTGGTGTGCATTTCTCTTTATTCTCGTCCCACCGTACCGGCAGACACCATTCGATATGAAAATAAAGAGATCGGTGTTTCTTTTCTCTACCCAAAAAGTCTTAGAAATGTAGCGACCACCACAGAACAAGAGCTTGTCCATCTCGCCCTTCCTTTGTCCAAGTTCACCTCGCTTGGGTATCCAGAGACCATCACTTTTCTCAAGCCGATAGTCATCACCGAGCCGTCTGATCTAGAAGAAATTCTCGTGAGGCGAGTGATTTTTGATGGTAGTGGAGAGCACCCTGATTCGATAGGAGATTTTAAGACAAAGGACATTCAGGGTAAGCGATTTTATTTTATCCAGAACGGACGTTTTGAAGGTATTATTTCGTATGAGTTCTTTTTTGTGACGGACAAGACTGTCGTGCCGGTATCGGTGCGATGGTATAGCGATCGCTGGATGGATCCGTCATTTGTTATGGAAGATGACCCGAGGTATGCGGAGCTTCTAGATATTTTGGGCACCTTGAGAGTTGATTAAGTCATTATTATCCTGACTCTTCTTGAATCCCCGTAGTAGAGAGTACTCACTACGGGGTAAACTTGCTTCATAAAGCTCTTCTTTCATGATATACTAGTACCCGTTAGTTACTAATATAATTTTTTTTACTATGTCTATTTTGTATATTATTATTGTCGTTCTTGCGGTGCTCGTTATATGGGCGGTTGTGAGTTATAACAGTTTTGTGCGTCTCATCAATCAAGCCAAAGAAGCTTGGGCGGATATTGATGTTCAGCTTAAGCGACGATACGATCTTATTCCAAATCTCGTCAGCACCGTAAAGGGCTACGCGACCCATGAGAGTAGTGCGTTTGAAAATGTGACTAAGGCTCGCGCTACTGCAATGGGTGCAGGAACTCTCGCTGAAAAAGCGACCGCCGAAGCAGGTCTTGCAGGTGCGCTCAAGTCGGTTTTTGCGATTGCCGAGGCGTACCCGGATCTCAAAGCTAATCAGAATTTTCTTGCGCTTCAAAACGAGCTTTCTGATACCGAAAATAAAATTCAGGCCGCGCGCCGTTTCTACAATGGCAATGTACGTGATCTTAACACCGGTGTCGATTCATTCCCCGCCAATCTGATTGCCAACGCTTTTCATTTTGCAAAGATGGAGTTCTTTGACCTCGATGAGTCTGCTCCAGAAAAGCAGAACGTGGAAGTGAAGTTCTAAGTGGGGGGGGTATGATTCTCCCTTTTTTAAAGGGAGCAGACGTTAGTCGAGGGATTTAGATTTCAAATCCCTCCACGCCAGAGTACTGTCGGTGCTCCCTTTAAAAAGGGAGAATGAATCCAAACCCATTCATGAATCGTGAATCATAAATCTTACCTCTACCCATTCATGGCAACACTCTATACACAGCAAAATAATAATGTGCAAAAGACCTGGCTACTCATGACAGTCTTTTTTGCCATAGTGGTCGGGGTGGCGTGGTTTTTGAGTCAGTATTATGGCAACCCAATCATACTGGTAGTCGGAGTTGTGTTTAGCCTTGTTATGAATATTACGAGTTATTGGTTTTCAGATAAAATCGCTCTGTCTTTGTCACATGCGATTTCTGCCGATCCAGTGCGTCATCTCGAGCTTGTGAGAATTGTTGAAAATTTGTCGATTACTGCCGGCTTGCCTGCACCCAGGGTGTACATTATTGCTGACAATGCGCCAAACGCTTTTGCCACCGGTCGTGACCCAGAGCATTCTGCGGTCGCGGTGACCGAAGGACTGCTTTCATTGCTTAATAAAACTGAGCTCGAGGGGGTCATTGCGCATGAATTATCCCATATCGGTAATCGTGATATACTTCTCTCTACGGTAGTGGTCGTGCTGGTTGGACTACTCAGTATTTTGGCGGATATTACTTTGAGAAGTAATTTTCATGGTAGTCGCAGAAGTGATAATAAAAATAACCCGCTCATGATTCTCGGCATTATCGCAGTGATCCTCTCGCCGATTATCGCTACGCTTCTTCAGTTAGCAATTTCACGCAAGAGGGAATTTTTGGCGGATGCTTCTGGTGCACTGCTTACTCGTTATCCGGAAGGATTGGCGAGTGCACTCGAGAAAATCGCGGGCTATGGAGTACCGATGACTCACGCGAGTCACGCGACGGCACATCTTTTTATCTCGGACCCCTTTGCTTCGTCTGCGGCGAGTAAGTCAGGAGGATTTTTAAATACTATTTTTTCCACTCACCCAAAAACTGAAGATAGAGTAAAAGCACTTCGTGAACAATAATAAAAAAATGTCCACAGACACTGTACTTATAAATGCAAATGAGCAAAAGATGAACCTGCTTGAGCGCGTGCTCAACATGAGCGAGGCTCGAGTAAAATATTTTAGCAAGGTTACTCTGGTTGACAGGATCCTTTCGGCGACGGTGTTGCGACTGATTCCAGAATCAGTCACGCCAAACAGAATTACCCTTTTTCGATTTATCACCATTCCGTTTATTTTGTATTTTCTATTGGCAGACTATTTACTTATTGGTACAGTTCTCTTTGTCATCTCGGCTTTTTCGGATGCACTCGATGGTGCTCGCGCTCGTACTACCAAACACATTACGAGTTGGGGTATTCTTTGCGATCCGTTTGCAGACAAGCTCCTCATAGGTAGTGTCGGCCTGGTGATGGTTTCAAAATATATCAGTGTGTATCTTGCGGTCGCGATTGTTTTCATCGAGCTCTTGCTCGTCGCGTTTTCATATCTCCGATACAAAGGGCACTTAGTACCGGCAAAAACGGTTGGCAAGATAAAAATGGTGCTTCAATGTTTCGGTATCGGCTTTGTACTGCTTTTTGCGATCTTCGGTACGTCATGGCTTCTGGTCGTGGCTACCTATATATTGTATGTCGCTGTGGTTTTTGGACTCCTGAGTCTTTTGGTGTATAAAACGATATAGGGTAAAATAGTATTTTCAGGAAACAAAATTATAGTCGCTCTACGCATTATTTTTAGGAGGGTTCGCATAGTGGTCTAGTGCACTACCTTGGAAAGGTAGCAAGGCTTAACGGCCTTCGGGAGTTCGAATCTCCCATCCTCCGCCAATTCACGAGCGTATTCGCGACTATAATTTGCGCAGTGCAAAACAAGGAATGTAACTATGACTATGATTTTGCCTCCGCCGTATATTGAATCCTAAAATAAAAAAGAGCATCTTATGCTCTTGTGCCATCGCTACCTCTTTTTTGTGATCGTCACTTCTTTCACGCGCCTCGTGCCCAAGACCAGCTTGTAGGCCGGATCGATCCAGACAGTGTTAATGTCGTGGACAATTTGTTCTAGGGTCATTTTGCCGAAGAGCTCGTGCCAGGCAACCTGGTTTTCCTGGCGGGGCTTTTTATTCCGGATCCACTCAGCCGTTCGTCGTCTACGGGCTTCGGAGCCACCGTTATCCCAACCAAAGATGTCGTAAAATTCAACGAACCGCTCGAACATCTTTGGTGCAGGGTAACTGTCGAAGAGCTGGTGCCAGGCTTCGTGTCGATAACGAGGGACTTTTGATATGTTTCCATCCTTGTTTCCACCACCTTGACTCCGCGGCCTTCGATGGTGTTTGGTCTCATCGTGCCGACCATTTTTTCGTTTCCGTTTGAATCGATGGTTTGCGAGCCTTTTCGTAATTCCTCCAGGTTAAGGGTTGAGGTCGAAGATTTGCTGCCAAACTTCAGCATACTCCTGCAAGGAATATATTTCAAGCCAGGTAGCAGAGAGTACTCGCTACCGGGCTTGCCCTGTAGTGAATTTTACATTGATGCAAAATCTACTACCGGGCTTGCCCATTTTTATCTTCAAAATTCGATAAACCTTTACTCGCGAGATAGAGTTCACTATTTCATATTATGCAGAAAAATATTTTCTAAAAAACGGTCTCATTTCAGCGCCTATTTTGAGGCTATTTTTGTTGCTTAGTTTACAATGTTCAATTTTCAATCTCGAATATGATAC
>SCTV01000034.1 GCA_004298345.1 Patescibacteria group bacterium | reverse complement strand
CCGGGCGGGAGGTTGTCGATCACCATGAGCTGGTGGTCGTGCACTACGAGCGAGGTGGCCGCCTCTTCAGCTTCCTGATCCCAGCTGGGACCGCGGAGGTTGATGGTGAGGATGCTATTTTTTTGCTCCTCGAGCTTTGTGGGATCGGTGCTCGGATAGAGCCCCGGGGGGTTCAGCCAGACGAAGCAGTTTTTCCACTTCCGGCGGTTGTTCAACTCGCGGACGAGGTCGAGGACTTCGGGTGCAAGCACCTTGATCTTCGGCAGAGCGTCCTTTTCAGCGGATTTCGCGGCGAGTGTGGCGGGGTCCATCCACAGAGCGTTCGGGCGGATGCCGTCATCGACGTCATCAATCCGGCGCCACTCCTGGACCACGGTGATCTTCTTCACCTGTGGTCCACGGCGGTTGCGAGGATCGACCGAGACGAAGCCCTCAGTCTTGTAGATGTCCACGAGGCGCCAGTTGTTGTTGGTCAGGCCCACCCGGAGATTGCTCGTCCGGATGTTGTGACCAACGACGACCTGGACCCCGCGATCTACGTAACCTGCGCCCTGGAACTTTTTCATGTCCACGTGGGGGCGGCGTTGGATCTTCTCATCCACTTCTTTTCCGAGCCGTTCGTGACGGTCGTCCAAGAAGTTTTGTTTGATGAGGATCTGGGTGAGGGTTGGGTCTTGGAGGCTGCATTGACCCACAACCTGTTTTGCCTGGATCGCTTTTTCCAGGGCTTCCGAGATAGAGGTGAGGAGCGTCATAGGATTTCTTTCGTTTCGGACGTTTCTGAATACTGAATCGTGCCTCTCATGCTCGCGTGAGCACAAGACCTGTCGCATGTGTGTATTGTTGTTCACACGACAGAAGAGTGGGGGAGAGATGCGAGGTACATTGCGTAAAAAATCAATTAGTTGAGCAATTACTACCTGCGGATCTCCCACACACTATTCTGTCGGCGAACAAGTATCAAAGAGCCAGCATTTACCTTCCTGTATCTATTATAGCATACTATGTACCTAAATGTCAAGTACCTAGGCAGAATCGATATTTTGTGGCTCTGTAGAGGGGTGGAATGGGGTTATTCTCCCTTTGTAAAGGGAGCACCGACAGTATTCTGGCGCGGAGGGATTTAGAAGTCAAAATCCCTCGACTAACGTCTGCTCCCTTTAAGAAAGGGAGAATAATAAGCGCCTATTAATTCGAAACTCTATTCTTGAGCGCATTTTTAATCGTATCGCTATCAGAATATTCAAGCTCGGTACCAGTAGAAAGTCCACGACCGAGCGCGCTCATCGTGAGGCTATATTTTTGTGCAAGCGGGGTCAGAGATTGTTTTAAAAAGTCCAATGTATTTTCTCCCTCAGGATTTACACTCATGGCAAAAATAATTTCTTTCAGCCCATTGCTCACTGCTCTTTTTTCGACAGTGGCCAAAAGTTCGTTCAGGCGGATTTTCTTTTCTGGTGTTTTTTCGAGTACTGGCACAGTACCACCGAGGATAAAATATTTGCCATTATAGATATGATTCTTTTCGATAGTCTCAAAATCAACATCGCGACAAACCACCATCAGGCTCGCGCTATCTCTATTTTTATTCTTACAAATAGAACAGACGAGCTCACCACGCACATCATTGGGGAAGAAACGAAAACATTCACCACACGTACGAATCGTGTTTTTGAGCTCTTGAATCAGCCGACACATCTCATCTAAGTATCGCCCATTGCGACTGAGTAGAAAATATACAAATCTTTTTGCTTGTCTTGGGCCCACACCAGGCAACTCGGTAAAATACTGTATCAGCGAATGTATTGAATCCATGCGGACTAGTATAGCAAATCATATCGACTATTTGTACACAGGTTAGACACAGATTTTTCCTACTTTCAATACTTGCGAATAGAGAGGGCGTGCTAGAATAACTCTATGCAAAAAACAGTACGACCGGCGCCACTACGCATCCCGCCACAAAGCATTGAGGCGGAGAAGGCTTTACTTGGTTCTATCATGATCCGTCCGGATGCAATCAATGAGGTGATGGATGTAGTTGGTGCCCACTCTTTTTATGTCGAGAAACATCGAAGTATCTGGAAGACAATGCTCGAGCTTTTTAGCAAAGGTACACCGATAGATCTCCTCTCGCTCTCGTCTCGTCTCAAAGAAAAGGAGCAACTCGAGCAAGTGGGAGGTGCGAGCTTCCTCACGGAGATGGTAAATGCGGTACCTTCATCCACTAATGCCAAACATTATGCCGAAATTGTAGAGAAAAAGCATATGATGCGAAGCCTGATCGAGGCAGCCGAGCATATTGGTGAGCTTGGTTTCGACGAGGCTTCTGAGCTCGAAGATCTCCTAGACCGAGCGGAAAAAAAGATTTTTGAAGTGACCAACTATTCCGGCTCGAGTAAATTTGTGGAAATTAAAGACACTCTCGGTGAAGCGTGGGATAGAATTGACCGTTTGCATAAAACAAAGGATGAAATGCGTGGTGTGCCGACTGGTTTTAGAGAGCTGGACAACAAGCTCGCTGGTTTTCAAAAATCTGATCTCATTATTCTCGCAGCGAGACCAAGTATGGGTAAGACTTCTCTTGCACTCGATATCGCTCGCAAGACCGCTATCAATCACAATATTCCTGTAGGTATCTTTTCTCTCGAAATGAGCTCTCAACAGCTAGTAGATAGAATGCTCTCAGCTGAATCACAGGTCGATTCGTGGAAGATTCGTACCGGACAAAATCTCTCTATTGAAAGTGATTTCGGACGAATTCGTGATGCGATGGACAAATTGTCTAAGGCCCCGATCTATATCGACGATCAGCCAGGAAATAATATTTTGAAAATGCGCGCGATTGCTCGCCGGCTCAAGAGTGAAAAAGGACTCGGGCTCATTATTGTGGACTACCTGCAACTTATGGTGCCGACTACCAGTCGCCATTCTGACAACGTGGTGCAACAAGTGACCGAGATTTCTCGATCGCTCAAAAATCTTGCTCGTGAGCTTGATGTGCCGGTGATTGCGCTGTCACAGCTTTCTCGAGCGGTAGAGCAGAGAGGAGGCAAGCCCCGACTTTCGGACTTGCGAGACTCAGGATCTATTGAACAGGATGCGGATGTGGTGATGTTTATTCATCGCGAGGATAAGTACAATGAAAATTCAGATAAAAAGGGTATTGCCGAAATTTTGATAGAAAAGCATCGAAATGGACCGACTGGTGTGGCCGAGCTCTTCTTTGATGACAAGAAGACAAGCTTTATGAGTATAGAGAAAAGTGATTTCGGTGATTTTGATAAAGGGGCGAATTTTTAAGTAAGATTAGAAGAAAAATAAGTTTCATTTTAAAAGTATCAATTTTCAAAAACCCCGTGGCGTGCTCGCCACGGGGACTGGTAAATGAAGCTCCTCGCAACAAGCTGACGGGGAATTTTGTGCTTGGATTAAAATAAAAAAACTTACTTACCTTGCGGTTTTCGGTTTTTGGACATGAGCATGATTCTTGCGAGAAGGGAACTCTCCCGCCATGTCGCTCGATTGCCTAGTTTTGCGGTCACAGACGGATCCGATATGTAGTGGTTACCTCCGAATACTCGACGAGGGCCTTTGTTTACGACCAGAATCGGACAGAGTGGCATTATTCCAACCAAACCTGTGGGATGTGGATCGATGATCGCCCCACTCGAGGTTAAAAGCCAAGAGTGTTCACATTGGAATAACTGTATCTCACCGGCATCATTTTTTGTGTCGAGGCCGAGGTAAAATCCGTCCACCACAGTGATCCGGTCTTTTCCGATTACCTGTTGCAGTGCTCGGCAGACAGTGTGGCATCCAACAGTGAACTGGCTCGAGGCTTTTTCAGACAAGGTTTCTTGAGCTGTCCGTACTACTCCTTTCAAAATGTCGGCGATTTCGGAGAGTAATTTCCGATCAGCTTCTGTTGTTTCCCGTATACTTTCCGTGCTAAAGATCATATCAAACTCCTTTCCTGGGGTTGATTATCAACCAAAACACTACCATAAAGTAGTATAAAGTCAAGATTTAGAACTGGCTAAATCTACTCCTTCCTCATAGGTGCTTTCCGCACAATCTCTAGAATTTCTTTTGGATCATCAGTAATGGTATAAGCACGCATGTCATTCTTGCTAATAGTACCGTGCTCTTCGTATAAATCTTTGAAAATAGTTTCTTGAAGCGGTTCCCAGTAGTCTTTACCAACAAGAATAAGTGGTACTTTTGGAATCTTATGTGTCTGGATAAGTGTGAGAATGCCAAAAAATTCATCGAGGGTACCAAAACCTCCAGGAAAAAAGATGTATGCTTCGGCGGAGAAGGCGAGAATTACTTTTCGAGTGAAAAAATAGTTGCAGTTGATAGATTTTTGAACGTATTGGTTGAGATGCTGTTCGTGGGGAAGCTTGATAGTCACTCCTAGAGAAACTCCACCAGCTTCGCTCGCGCCTTTGTTGGCTGCTTCCATAATGCCGTGGCCGCCACCGGTGACTACTGCGTAGCCGAGCTCGGTGACTATATTTTTTGCGATTTCGCACGCATATTTATAGTGTTTATTATTTTCATCAAATCGAGCGGATCCAAAAAAAGAAACTGACTTTTGATACGGTCGAATAAAATCAAAACCGGCTCTGAGTTCACGGTTTATTCTGTCGAGTCGATCGGCCGTCTGCTGGTCTAGCTCACTGCCAACTATCGGCACAGCCACAGATCTTTTAAAAGTTTTGAAAAATTTCATGCAAATAGTATAGCATACAAAGGGTAGAATCAAGATGTTAGAATCACGATTCAAGAATGGATATACATGCGGGGAAGTGAAAGATCTTTTTGTAAAATAAAAAACCACCTGAAACTTTTGGTGGTAGTGGGGTGGTAAACTAGCCGACCCGTGGCCCTTCTGCTTCTTCTCTCTGGATGACATGAAATGCTGTCACGATCAGCGATCCCATCTGTTTTTCGGACGAGCAGGCCTTTCCTTCGTCTGGTTTGGTCGTGGGTTTCTCAACCACGACGATCCAGCCTTCGCATACTGAGTAGTCAGTTTTCCCGTCTTCGAGTTCGGGAAATGCCGCGTAAATCGCTTCGTCCGCGAGGAGGATTGCGATTTCCTCCTGGCGTTTCAGAATGCTCATTTTTTCGCTGTAGCCGGCTTGGGCAGCTTTGTTCCTGGGAAGGGGAAGTTGCCGGGCCTTCTCGTGCAGTTCCATGGCCAGGGACATGAGGGCTTTCGTTCCAGGATCAATGATGACTCCGATGAACCTGTGCTTGTTCGGATCCAATGGCTCATCCGGCAGGAACGTGTGGGTTTCGTCAATGGTTAAGCCCGGGGCAAGGATCTCGACCAAGCTTCTCATGAAGATGTTGGACTGGTTTGTCGGTGCCGGCGGTTTTCTTCTGACCCCGGGGCCGAAGCTACGAAGGTCGTCTCGGGCATCGTTCTGATCACCATTTGTGGGCGCTGGAACTGCGACTGATGCACTTGTGCCTTTTGAGCGCGTTGGTTTTTTGGGCATATCCGTAGAGAAGCTCTTTTCAACACCTTTACAGTGCCGGCGGTTCGATTTGCACGAACTCATTTGAAAGAGCGACCAATTGCAACCCTACCATAGATAAACAGGAGAGTCAACATCGTCTATTTACAACTTTTATTTTGTTGGGTTCACCATACTCAAACTTTTCAAAAGTTCCGCCAAGTCTTCACCTTTTATCTCCCGATATTGACCTTCCCTGAGTTTGCCAAGCTCAATATTCATAATCCGAACACGCATGAGATCCATTACTTCATAGTTGAGCGCGAGGCACATGCGGCGAATCTGTCTTTTTTTACCTTCGGTCAAGACAATACGAAAATGTTGGTCGTCGAGCTGTTCTACTTCGCATGGCTTGGTCGTGTATCCGTCGTCGAGAGTAATACCCGAAGACATTCTACCTATAAAATTTTCACCAATAGTTTTATGGACACGCACAATGTATTCCTTGCTGTGGACATATTTGGGATTCAAAAGTTTGTCAGTAATACGTCCATCATCAGTTAAAATAATCAACCCCCGAGAATCTTTATCAAGTCGGCCGATCGGAAAAACTTTTTTGGGAAATTTAGTCACGTTGATAATACTTTTTTCTCCGGCTTGAGGAAGATTGGTCACCACACCAACGGGTTTATTGTACGCATAGTAGGTACGAGTCTCTGGAGCAAAGTCGCGGGGGAGATTGACCTCCACCACATCACTTGCTTCCACTTTGTCACCGAGAGTTGCTTTTTTATGATTGATAAAAACCTTGCCGGATTCAATGAGTACGTCGGCTTTGCGACGAGTGCAGTAATTTTTGAGAGAGAGGTAGCGATTGATACGGATAGGGTATTCGATGGTCTGAGTTTCTGGTGCTGAAACTGTAGGCACCTCTTTTTTGGGTGTGCTTGTGCGTGCTTTGGTCTGGTGTGCTTTCGGCGAAGTCCTTGCTCGTGGTCTATACATAGGGTGCATCCTAGCATGGAATCATGATAATTACAATAAAAACCTAAATTCGTCAAAAAATGAAAATGGCTCAAATTAGCCCCACTGAATGGCTCATTAGGCTAATGAGCCATTCAAATAAAATGCACCAATAACCAATCCTCTCCTTTTGATTTTTAACTAAGAGTAGGGTACACTATTTGTAGGTAATTATATAAATTTAATATATGCATAAACTAAACACAAATCAGTGGGTTGCAGTAGGGGTAGGAGTGATTGTTGCGCTCGGACTACTTATGTTTGGCACGTCGCTCATCCAGATCCCTCAGGATTCAGCATCATTAAGTACTGAAGGAGCAATAGATCAAGCGTCTGTTGAAGTGGAAACTCAGCCAGTGCAAAACACTAATACACAAACAACCAAACCTATGTCAAAAGAAATTGTTACAAAAGAGGGTCTAAAGTACACTGATGTTACTATTGGTACCGGAGCAGTTGCAACAGCCGGTAAGGACGTGACCGTACATTATACAGGAACACTTGTGAACGGTACCAAATTTGACAGCTCGGTAGATCGAGGTGAGCCGTTTACCTTTTTACTAGGTTCTGGGCAGGTGATTAAAGGTTGGGATCTCGGTGTTGTTGGTATGAAAGTTGGCGGCAAAAGAAAGCTGGTGATTCCAGCAACTCTAGCGTATGGGCCAAACGATTACGGACCGATTCCGGGCAATTCTACACTTTTGTTTGATGTAGAGCTTTTGGGAGTAGCAAAGTAGAGAAGCTAGAAAACAACCCCGGCGAAGGGGTTGTTTTGATTTGATAAAAATGAAATTCACTATCGAAAAAAAGCTATCTGGCAAGCTGGGGCGGGCTGGAAAAATAGAAACGCCACACGGAACGATTAACACTCCGGCTTTTATTGTGGTGGGTACAAAAGCGACGGTAAAGGCACTGACACCGGACCAGGTCAAAGACCTCGGTGCTCAGGCGGTGCTTGCAAACACCTATCATCTCTATCTCGAACCTGGAGAAAAAATAGTAAAAGCGGGGGGAGGTTTGCACAAGATAATGAATTGGTCGGGGCCTACCTTTACCGACTCGGGAGGATTTCAGGCCTTTTCCCTCGGTGCTGCTTTTGGCACAACAATCAGTAAGCTTTCAAAGCCACAATCTAACGGCTTTGAAGAGCGGGAAAAAATGAGCGAGTCTGTGCGAAGTGAAGGGATGCCACCTTTGGCGAAAATTACCGAAGATGGGGTGATGTTTAAGTCGTATCGTGATGGAGGTGAGCATTTTTTCTCTCCGGAAAAGTCTATCGAGATACAAAACAGTATTGGTGCTGATATTATTTTTGCTTTTGACGAATGTACTTCGCCGACTGCCGACAAACAGTATCAAAAAGAAGCGATGGAGCGGACACATCGGTGGGCGGCTCGAAGTCTCGCGAGACACAAAGAATTGCAAATTGAGTCGTTAAAATCTCCTAATGCAAAACCGATCGCACTTTTTGGGGTAGTGCAAGGTGGCCGTTTTGAAGATTTGAGAAAAGAAAGTGCACATACTATCGGCAGTATGGATTTTGACGGCTTTGGTATCGGAGGAAGTTTTGATAAACAGGATATTGGGACAGCGGTGTCGTGGGTGAATGAAGAATTGCCAGAAGGGAAGCCGAGACATTTACTTGGTATCGGTGAGCCGGAAGACTTTTTTCTCGCGATTGAAAATGGCTGTGATACTTTTGACTGTGTCGCGCCCACTCGGCAAGCTCGCAACGGCACCCTCTACACCAAGGCTGGAAAAATACATATTGATAATACAAAATATCGGGAGTTTTTTGCTCCGATTGAGGCTGATTGTACTTGCTACACTTGCCGAAACTATACTTTGGCATATGTGGCGTACCTCGCGCGTACCAAAGAGCTTTTGGCGCATACGCTTACCTCGATTCACAATCTTCATTTTATCGTGCATTTGGTAGAGAGTATTCGACAGTCTATTTTGAGTGATACTTTTGAAGAGTTTAAAAAGAGTTTTTTAGAGGGGTACACTAAAGTTGACTAAAAAGAGCATTTTTTCTCGATTTTCAAAGTGGTTTAAAATCCCCCGATTTTTCAGTAGAAAAATCGGGGGATTGACTATTTATATAATAAGGTCTACTATTATCTACGTGAATCAAAACAATCATTTTAAGAAGTATTTCATTTGGCTCGCTCTCAAGCAAAATTTGAGCGCTTCTTTTTGTGATTGTTAATACTTCTATTCTTCTAAATTAGTTAACACCAAAAACGAGCTCTCAAAAAAAATGAGAGCTCGTTTTTTGTTTCTGTAAACACAATGAATTTCAACCAAACCACAATCAAGTCAGTATTCAATACAATTTCTCTCAAAGGACTCTTTTTTTGGCTGGGCAAGAAGTATTTTTTCATTCATCTCAAACATTTTTTGTGTTTGGATTTTGGCCAAAGAGGTATCGGGGGAAGTGTGAGATCGGGGTAAAGACTTTTTAGCCAGCATCCAAACCGAGTGGTTTGGGCGATATGCTGGTTGTTCCTTGTTGTAACCCATCGCAGAAGTAAAGCCTATGAGCACGTCCTGTTATGTTAATTATGTTGGTCATCTCCCTGAAGTTCTAAAGCGTCGCCGCTCTGACAAATATTCGGTCCGACTCAGTGTCGATGCCTTTATCGACAAGAAATACGGTATCTCTGACTTCACTGCACTCGTGCATTCTCACTTGCCCACGTCGGTGCAGGAGGCGATCGCGTCAAACGTGGAGAGTGTCGGTGTGCTTGCGCGCCAAGTGCCCGGTATCTGTGCCGAAGATGTGGCGATGTATCTCCTCTGTCGCAAGCTCGGTCTTTTTCCTCTGGCATTGTCATTTACTCGCGACACATTTGTGGCTGTGAGTCATGACAAGCGTCATCGGGTGAAAGTTCCTTGGGTGCGGTGGAGCAAGTCCACAAATCTCATCGTCGAGTATGAAGACATCTCGGCCCGTAGCATCAATTGCATCGAACGGCAGCGTCTGGACAAGATTGTGGTCAACGGTGGTGGTTTCTTGCCACAGTATCACGAGCAAGTCCGTCACCATGTGTTTAACGGCTCATACCCGATGGGCGATGCGTCGAAGCTTCACGGTGAGCTTCTGGCTCGTGCTACACGCGCTCGGCCAGATGCAGTGTATCGCACGGATGCGCGGGACGGGGAGAGGCTGGTCAGAGGAAGCTATACGGAAGATGAGGCACGGACGCTTGTTGTCCGACCTCCTTCCGAGTGGTATTACCCACTGTATCTCTCCATGTTCATGGACGGTAGTCTCGTGCTACTCGACACCTACGAAAATTCTGACGGTGGCGTGCCTGAAGCCAAGGCGTTGTTTGAAAAGACCATGCGCCAGATCGCCGATGGCTGTGGCTGGATGCCTCTGGTGATTCAGACGGCCCCGCTGTGTCTCGACATGATGTTCTGCAATCGGCACCTGCTCAGCGTTCCCAATGCCACAGAAACTCTCTGTGAACGGGCACGCTTGTGGCATAGCACGACCTACGATGCGTCTCGGCATTTTGCCGACATGGCGATCATGTTTCGTGGGTAGCTAAATCACATACTCTGTATGTGTCATGTGTGGTGGTATTTTGGTCCCACCCACATGTTTTTATTTTTGCCTTACATGGGCAAAAAGTTGTTATAATTAATAAAATATAAAATGAAAAAAACGAAAGAATTCAAATCAATAGAGGGTATTCAGATGCTTACAAGATTAGGCACAAGACAGGGTGTTGTAGCAGAACGTGCAAGGGACTATATTTGTGATGTTTTTGATAGGCATGGCGTGTCAGTGCTTATTGAAAAATTTGAAGTAGATATCCCTACAGCACAGAAAGCTAGGTTAGTTATTAATGGTAAAAAAGAACTGTGTATTGGGTGTGGGATGATAAGTGGTGATGTTCCTGTGACTAATATTGCCAGTTCTCTGATGTCTTCTCGTTTTCTCATAGACACTCCGGTAATATATGTTAATCCAAAATGTGCGCTTCCTTCACCAACCAATTTTTCTTTTGCCCCAGCAATAGCAATCTCTCCAAAAACAGCGAAAAAATTACTTACCGCAAAAAACGCACAGGCCTCACTTCAGGTTACAAAACAAAAGACCTCCGCAAACTTCTTGCTTGTTGGAAACAGAATTGATCCAAAGGTTATTATTTTTTCTCACTATGATTCTTTGGGACCCGGAGCAATAGATAATGCAAGTGGTACCGTCGTTGCTATCGCCACAGCACTGCGTTGTCTAAAAGAAGGTATTCTAGACGAGGCACTATTTGTTTTTGATGGTAATGAGGAAATTTCCTATGATTACCCAACATATTGGGGACACGGGTATAGAGTATTTGAAGAAAGATATCAAAAATTACTAGAAGGTGCTCAAAAAGTAATCGTCGTGGACTGTGTTGGAAATGGTAAGA
>SCTV01000033.1 GCA_004298345.1 Patescibacteria group bacterium | reverse complement strand
AGTATTGATTTTTGTGATGTAATTTCTGTCGAGAATCTTTTTATTGCGTGGCGGGTTTTTTCGAAAGGAAAGCGGTCAAAGAGGGATGTTACACTATTTGAGTTGAATTTGGAAGACAATCTCTTTTCTCTCCATCGACGACTTGTTTCAGGCGAATGGAGACCGGAACCATACAAAGTCTTTTTTGTACAAGACCCAAAGCTTCGGCGGATTCATAAAGCTACTGTTGCCGATAGAGTTTTATATCAAGCGGTGTACCAGGCGTTGTACCCAATTTTTGACAAGCACTTTATTCATGACTCGTATGCTTCGCGTAATTTTAAAGGAACCCACCGTGGTGTCGTGCGTTTCGAGATATTTGCGAGAAAGGTGACGGAGAATTATCGTCGACCGGCTTTTGTTTTGAAGTGCGATATACGGAAGTTTTTTGATTCGATTGATCATGTCGTGTTATCTCAACTTATTGGGCAGAAGATTTCTGATGTGAAATTTTTGGCTTTACTCAATAAAATTATCGGCTCGTTTGAAACTACTCCGGGAAGAGGATTGCCACTTGGGAATGTGACTAGTCAGATTTTTGCTAATATTTACCTCAACGAACTGGATCAATTTATAAAACATATCCTCAAGGAGCGCTACTACATACGGTACTGTGATGATTTTGTCATACTTTCTCACGACAAAGGAAGGTTGGAGGAAATAGTACGATATATCGTACTATTCTTGCGTGAGGAGTTGAAACTCGAGCTTCATCCTAAAAAAGTTACTATTCAGAAGGTATCTCACGGGACGGATTTTCTCGGGTATGTGAGTTTGCCAAGATATCGAATTTTGCGGACAAAAACAAAAAATAGAATGTATGGGAAAATTGTTGAAATGGTTGAGATGGTTAAATCCGGAAAAATGGAGAAAAATCGATTTGAAAATTCTCTGGCTTCATATACAGGGATACTTAGTCATTGTAAGGGGAGGAAAATCTTGCTTCAAGTCAATAAAATAATCAAGGGTATTTTATAAATCCACAGGGTATCATAATCATTATTCTGTAGTATTCATAAATCTTGAATCATACTTCTTGAATCTACTCAAAAAAGCTTGCGAATCTCTTCTTCGTACCATATTATATAGGTATGGAAGATCTCACCAAACAACAAGTTGTACTCCTGACACTTTTGGTGAGCATCATCACTTCTATTGCGACTGGTATCGTGACAGTATCTCTTATGGATCAAGCACCGACTGGGGCGACTCATGTGATCAATCGAGTTATTGAAAAGACGGTTGAAAAAGTGATTCCGGCACAGCAAGGGGCCGCGGTGATTACAAAAGAAACGGTGGTAGTAAAGACAGAAGATCAGGCGGTGGCGGTAGTTGAAAACATTACCCCAAGTTTAGTAAAGATTTTTTCTAAGACCGAGCCAACAGCAAAGGAAACTTTTATTGGAATGGGGCTGGTGATTTCAAGAGATGGTGTTATTGCGACAGATAGTGCTTTCGTTTCAGCTACGGGTGGTGAATATACAGTAGTGACTTCATCGGGTACTCGACATCTTGTGTCTTCGGTACAGATCGAAAAAGATGTGCCACTTGCGCGCTTAGTGGCTTCTAGTACTCCACTAATTTCCGCAGATTCCGCTACCTCAACTCGTTCAGTTAAGTCTGTAGTGTGGAAACCGGCGGTTTTGGCAGGCAATGAATCTTTAAAACTTGGTCAAAGTGTCATCGCTTTGAGTGGGGAGGAAAATCTTTCTGTATCACTTGGTAATATTAGGGTTTTGCAGACAAAAGAAAATGTTGATGGTGTAAAAGAAATCATTTCGATACAAGTAAGTGCCGATTCTTATGATGAAGTGACCGGTGGCCCATTACTCAATCTTTCTGGCGAGGTGGTGGGTCTCAAAGTTTCTCCTGGTGCGGATAGTGTGAAGGAGTACTATGTACCGGCGAGTGTTGTTAAAAGTCTGATCGCGAGTTCTTCTAATAAGCCTTAGTCTTTTTGAGAGTATTCTCCCTTTGTAAAGGCCGTCTACAGGTGTCGATCACAAACGATCGACTCAGCACCGACAGTACTCTGGCGTGGAGGGATTTGAAATTTCTAAAATCCCTCGACTAACGTCTGCTCCCTTTACAAAGGGAGAATAATACTTGGCTCAAATACCCGCTGGTTCTTCTGGGAAAAAGAGTGCGTGTGATAATCCTTGCCGGCACTCGACATTTAATGTATAAATAAAGTATGCCCCCATTCAATCATTTTACAACTAAAGCCAAAGAAGCCATCAGACGAGCACATGAGCTTGCAATAGAGCGCGGTCAAAATCATGTCAACCCGATGCATTTGCTCCTCGCACTGATTTTGCAGGAGGAAAGCATGGTAAATTCGATACTTGAAAAACTCGAGGTTGATACTATTTTACTCACTGATTCTATTCTCGAAGCCATCGAAGGGCCACAGACTGCCCAGACCGTCTCACAGTCGTACCAGATATTTCTAACACCTGATCTTGCCCAGATTATTGAAAATGCCAACAAGGTTGCGGCCACACTAAAGGACGAGTTTATTTCTACTGAACACCTCTTTATATCTATTTTTGACGTATCTGGCACAACACGTGACTTAATAAATAAATTTAAAATCGATCGATCGGCAGTAATTCGCGTGATCGAAGAGCTTAAGACAAGTAAAGTATCAGAAGTCTCTCATCCCAAAAAGTTTCGAACACTTGCAAAATACGCTCGCAGTCTGACCAAGCTCGCAAAGGAAAATAAACTCGATCCAGTCATCGGCCGTGACAACGAGATACTTAGAATTATCCAGATACTTTCTCGTCGCACTAAAAATAACCCAATTTTGATCGGTGAAGCGGGTGTTGGTAAAACCGCCATCGCCGAAGGACTCGCACTACGGATTGCGATGGGTGATGTGCCAGAGTCGCTAAAGGATAAGGAGCTTGTGTCACTCGATCTCGGCTCACTTATTGCCGGTACAAAATATCGCGGAGAATTTGAAGAGCGCCTCAAGAATATTTTGAAAGAAATAGAGAAATCAGACGGTAAGATAATCTTGTTTATTGATGAAATTCACACCCTCGTCGGTGCGGGTGCCTCTGAAGGTTCCATGGATGCATCAAATATGCTCAAGCCAGCTCTAGCCCGTGGCGAGCTTCGAGCTATCGGCGCTACTACACTAAAAGAATATCAGAAACACATCGAAAAAGACCCTGCGCTCACTCGTCGTTTCCAGCCAGTGTATGTCAACGAGCCCTCTATTGAAGACGCGACGGCTATTTTGCGCGGACTCAAAGAAAAATATGAACTTTTTCATGGGGTGCACATTACCGATGATGCTATTTTGGCAGCGGTAAATTTGAGCAGTCGATATATCACTGATCGTTTTTTACCGGACAAAACGGTTGATTTGATTGACGAAGCCTCTTCAGCTCTGAAGATTTCTCTAGAAAACATGCCTCCAGTACTTGAGGAAACTCGTCGCAAGGTCTTGCGTCTTGAAATTGAACGTGAGTCTTTGAAAAAGGAGACGGGTAAGGTAGCAAAAACTCGTACTGCAAAAATAGAAAAGGAAATAGCCGACCTCAAAGAACAGACCAGTGAGCTCGAGCTCAAGTGGAAAAATGAGAAAGCCACGATTGCCGAAATTAAAGATATTAAAAAAGAATTGGAGAGTTTGCGCCTAGAGGCCGAGTCAGCTGAGGCCCACGTTGACCTCGCAAAGGCCGCAGAGATACGCTACGGTAAAATCCCTGCGCTCGAGAAAGAACTTGAGTCAAAGGCTAAGCGTTTGAAAAAACTTCAGAGCTCACGACGCATTCTCAAAGAAGAGATTAATGAGCAAGATATTGCCGATGTAGTGTCTCGTTGGACGGGTATTCCGGTATCTCGAATGCTTGAAGAGGAGGCGGTCAAGCTTACTCGTATGGAGGAGGATTTGAAAAAGAGAATCGTTGGCCAGGACGAGGCAGTCAAGAAAATTGCAGACACTATCAAACGTTCACGGGCAGGTATTGCCGATCCCAATCGGCCGATCGGTTCTTTTATGTTTCTTGGGCCTACTGGTGTCGGTAAGACCGAGCTGACCAAGGCTCTTGCCGAATTCCTATTCAATGATGAAAAGTCGTTGGTTCGAGTCGATATGTCTGAATACATGGAAAAGCACTCGGTTTCAAAGCTTGTCGGTGCGCCACCAGGCTATGTGGGACATGATGAAGGTGGGGGGCTTACTGAGATTGTACGCCATCGACCATATTCAATAATTCTGTTTGATGAAATAGAAAAGGCACATCCGGAAGTGTTCAACATTCTTTTGCAGGTGCTCGACAATGGCCGACTGACTGATGCAAAAGGGCGAGTGGTAAACTTCAAAAATACAGTCATCATCATGACTTCAAATATTGGCGCACAATATATTCAGAGAATGGAAAAAATGGGCTTCGGACACAGTAGTGATGAGAAGAAAAATTATGATGATGTAAAAAGTAAAGTAACCAACAATCTTAAAGATTATTTCCGACCAGAGTTTTTAAACCGTATCGACGACATTATCATTTTCGATATTCTTTCTCCGGAAGCGGTAGCAGATATTGTAAAGATTCAAGTTGATTTGGTAAAAGATCGATTGTCGCTCAAAGAGATTGCCCTGGAAGTGTCTCCAGAGGTTTTGGTCTATCTTGCTAAAGAGGGATATGATCCGCAGTATGGTGCACGTCCACTCAAGCGGTTGATTCAAAATAAAATACTAACTCCGGTGGCATCGCTCATGGTTTCTCGAGGAGTAATGCAAGGAGGAACTATTGCAGTAACTCTGAAGGGAGATGAATTTGTGTTTGAGGTTAAGAAGGTAAAAAAAGGAAATAAAGAGGTCAAGTCTATGGAAAATAAAGATTCGGTACGTGCTTAAAAGTGGAATTAAGCAAAAAAGTGTGCTATTTTAATGGAGTGCACTTTTGCGCCGGTCGAATAGCGGCTATTTCAGGAGACTGTAAATCTCCCGCCTTCGGGCATCGTTGGTTCGAGTCCAACCCGGCGCACAGAAAAAAACACCATGAGGTGTTTTTTTGTTTGCGTCCGGAAAAACTGCTGGGGAGCAGTTTTGTGTTGGACTCGAAGCCTCGCTGAGTACTTTTTCGATCTTGTACTCAAGCAAAGAAAAAGTCCAGCGACGGGGACTGAAACTGTAAGTTTCGAGAAATGTAATCATGGTCCAACCCGGTTTTTTGTGTGTAGGTTTCGAGCACAGTATTGCGAGAGGCGAATCCAGCCCGGTGCTTCCCGCATCTTCTTCCTCTATGCTATAGTAATATTAATCATGAAAAAAAATTACTGCTATCTGAACGGAAAAATACTGCCAGTACAAGACGCAAAAATTTCTGTGTATGATATTGGTTTGCTCAGAGGATACGGTATTTACGAAGGGATTACGACTTATAATGGCAAGCCGTTTAGATTGAATGATCACTTGACTCGATTTCGATCATCTGCAAAAGCTCTCGATCTTTCCATACCATTTTCTGACGTTGAAATCGAACAAGCCATTTTAGCGCTTCTAGATAAGAATGGATTTGATCGCACAAATTTGAGAATGATAATGACCGGTGGTGATACGATAAGCGGTATTGAATATGACACAAGCAAACCTACGCTATATATTCTCGCTGAAAAGTATACACCCCTTCCATCCGAGCTCTATACCTCAGGTGCATCTCTTATTACCCACGAACACCAACGCGCTTTACCTGAGTATAAAACAATAAATTATATTACTGCGGTACAAGTTCAGAAAGAGCGAAAAGCTAAAGGATCAATAGAAGTACTTTTTGTTTCAAACGGGCAGGTTCTCGAAGCTGCGACCAGCAATATATTTATTGTAAAAGATGGTGTGGTAATAACTCCGAAACGTAATATGCTTTTGGGTATTACTCGTAAGGTGGCTATTGAGCTCGCCCAGAAAAAATATACTGTTATTGAAAGGGAAGTAACGACAGCCGAATTGTTTTCTGCTGATGAAGTTTTTCTTACCGCAAGTTATAAAGAAATCGTTCCAATAGTGTCTATTGATGACAAAAAGATAGCTGGTGGGAAAGTGGGTAAGGTGACGCAGGTGTTAATGCGGGATTTCCAAGAATATACCGAAAAAGGCATTTGGTAGGCTCGAGGGTTGATTTTTTTGGCGGGATACGGTAGACTATACCGACAAATAAAACATATGTCACAAGACCGACTATTAAGACTAAAGTGTAAGGATTGCAAAAGTGCCAATTACTACACCTCAAAAAACAAGAAAAAGGTTGAGCGAAAAATAGAGCTCAAGAAGTTTTGTAAACTCTGCAAAAAGACCACGATGCACAAGGAAGCAAAGATTACGGGGTAAAACAATAACCACAAAAAAGCCCGCTCTAGAGCGGGCTTTTTTGTGGCAGATTCGTGTGCTATAGTGTGGGAGTAATTAATAAGGGCCTGTAGTTTCAATGGTAAAACGTCGGTCTCCAAAACTGAAGTTCTGAGTTCGAGTCTCAGCGGGCCCGCAGAGAACGAAGTGAATAAGTGCGCTAGTTGTTCTATTTGCTCAAGAAATTTTTTACAGCAGCGAGTATCTTTTCTTTTTTACTCGGATTAAACCACTGGATTCTTTTATCTTTTCGAAACCAAGTTCTTTGGCGTTTTGCATAGTGCCAGATTTCGGAAAGGAGTTTTTCTCTCATTTCGTTTTCAGTAGTTTCTTTTTTGAGAAAGTTGGCAACATAGCGGTATTCAAGCCCAAAAGCATGGAGCCGTTCCCAAGAGACTCCATCTGCAACAAGTTTCTCAACTTCCTCAATCATCCCTCTGGCAAGTCTTTTCTCTAGCCTCGTTCTTATTTTTGCTTTGAGTTCTTCATCAGGTAAGTCGATACCGATCTGGAGAACATCGTATGGTGAATTGGTAGAGATTGGTGGTACTTTGCCCAGCGCGGTCGCTATTTCTATGGCACGGATGAGGCGTACAGGATTTTGAGCATCTATATTTTCGGCACGATCTGGGTCTAGGGTTTGTAAGATTGAGAAAAGCTCGGCTGGAGTTTTTTTAGACAGTTCAGCACGTAATGATTCGTCTTGTGCCACTTCGACTACGGATACATCATCAATGACATAGTGTATATAAAATCCTGTGCCACCACAGATGATTGGTAGTTTTTTTCTGGATATGATTTCTGAAATAGCTTTTTGGGCGAGAGTTTTGTATTTTTCTACACTAAAAACTTCTTTCGGATCGGCAACATCGAGCAAATGGTGGGGAATACCGAGCATCTCCTTTTTGGTGATTTTTCCACTACCGATATCGAGATCCCTGTATACTTGGCGAGAGTCGGCACTGATTATTTCGCCATTAAAATTTTTTGCCAACTCTACGGCGAGGTCACTTTTTCCGGTTGCGGTCGGGCCACAGATTACGAGGAGTTTGGGAGGATTCATTTAAATTCAGATTATGTTGACTCAGGAGAGACTCGCCCGCGACTCAAAGTTTTTCGTCAAAAGCTTTGGTCTGGGCACCGCCTCGTACCCGAGTCTTGCTAGACTCGGACTTCGCTACGCTTCGTGTACTCCGGCGTTCGAGTCTCTCCTTCGGCGCACTTAAAAGTGAAATCTTTTTAGGGTAAAAAAGATTTCACTTATTGTGCCGAAGGAGAGACTCGAACTCTCATGGGTTACCCCGATCGATTTTGAGTCGATTGCGTCTGCCATTCCGCCACTTCGGCATATTTTCTATTCATTGATAGTTTACTTAAAAAATGGCTAAAAATCAATTTTTGCGTTGCAACATCGCCGTGTTATCATGTAGGTATACTTTTCTTAAACATAATTTATTACCATGGCAGAATTTTTTGGAAACTCAATATTTTGGATTGATGTAGAAAAGATCAAACCAAACCCATATCAGCCGAGACGGGAATTTGACGATGCACGACTCAAAGACCTCGCGGAATCTATTCGTATGTACGGCATTCTCCAGCCACTTGTAGTTACTCGTACCGAAGTTCAAAAAGAAGACGGTGGTCTTTCTGTCGAATATGAGCTGATCTCTGGAGAACGACGTTTGCGCGCGTCAAAGCTTGCAGGAGTACCTTCTGTGCCAGCTATCATTCGAAGTAATACTGATGATGCTCGGGTCAAGCTTGAGCTCGCTATTATCGAAAACCTTCAGCGTGAGGACTTGAATGCCGTAGATCGAGCACGATCGTTTAGACGACTTTTGGACGAGTTCAATCTAAAGCATATTCAAATTGCTGAAAAGATGGGTAAGAGTCGTGAATATGTTTCAAACACACTTCGTATTTTGGCGCTCCCAGAAGAAATGTTGAACGCACTTTCTGAAGGCAAGATCACGGAAGGTCATACTCGACCGTTGCTTATGCTTATCGATCGTCCCGCAGAGCAAGTCACGGTGTTTAAAGAAATTATGTACAAAAAGCTGACGGTGCGTGAGGCCGAACAGATCGCACGAAAAATTGCTTATGATAAGGTACGCAAAAAAGAATATGCTCGGGACCCAGAGCTCAGCGATCTCGAACAAAAACTTACCGACTCTCTTGGTACACGAGTGCATATTGAACGTCGAGAAAATGGTGGGCAGCTTACTATCGATTTTTTCTCAAACCAAGATTTGCGTATGATTCTTGATATTATGAATTCTAACAAAGGCCGAAAAGGTAGTGATGAGCTTCTGTTGAAACATATTGCAAAGCAGGGAGGTGTTGTAGCGACAGCTCCTACCGCAGCGCCAGCTAGCGGGGCAATTTCTGTAGATCCTCTCGCTCCAGTGTCAGTCGGTGAAGTGGTAAATGAAGCACCCGTAGACGATCGTTCAAAAGAAGAAAAGAACGCGGATGATAATAGTGATGAGTTGTATTCGGTGAAAAATTTCAGTTTGTAAAAACATTTCAGGCTGACGCACTTCTTTGTTGCTTTGTCCGATTTGCTCCCGCAACGTATCCCTATACGTTTTGGTCGAAAGTCGGACTTGCGCCTCGAATTGCATCCAGCCTGAAGTGTTTTTATCACATTAAAAACCCATCAGATAGGCAATATTAAACAGCTCACTAGCTTAATGAGCCGTTGGAATTTTCGATCTTACTTCACCTTATCTAATTTGTGGGGGTTGTGATTCGGGCAAACCTTGTTTGAGCAGCGCTCAGGGATAGTTTTGGTGCCATCCATCATCAGCGATTGACACATCGGGCAGATATTTCCAGTCGGCTTGGCCTTGATTGCGTTTTTACACTTTGGGTAATTTGAACAGCTGTAGAAAAGTCCAAAGCGTCCTTTGCGCTCGGTCATCACACCGGTCTTACAAGTCGGACATTCGACACCGGTAGAGTTTTGTCTCTCCAGCTCGGCATCTTTTTTAATAAACTTACATTTTGGGTATTTATTACAAGAAATAAATCGGCCAAACTTTCCGTCTCGCTCGATCAGCTTACCTGTTTTACATTCCGGACATGCTTCGCCGGTTTCTTTTGGTCCAGCCTGCTCTACGCCGTCTATGGTACGAGCACCGAGGCAGTCAGGGAAGTCTTTGCACGAAAGGAATCGTCCGCCCTTACCAAGCTTGATCATCATGCTCTTGCCACATTTTGGACAGATGTGTTTTGCGTCAGCTTCACCCATGTCAGTGATTTTTGCTGATTTTTCTTTCGATTTTACATCTTTCAAAAACGGCTTGTAGAAATCGCCCAGAGTTTTCTCGTAAGTTCGATCACCGTTGGCAATATCATCCAGCTTGTCCTCCATCTCGGCGGTAAAGGTGTCACTAATGTAATCTTTAAAATTATCCTCGATAAAAGTGCTGACCACGTCGCCAGTATCGGTAGGACAGAGGGCTTTATTTATTTTTTCTACGTAGCCACGCTCCTCTAGCGTTTTAATAATTGCCGCGTAGGTAGATGGTCGGCCAATCCCTCTTTTTTCGAGCTCTTTGACTAGACCCGCTTCAGAGTATCGTGGAGGCGGTTCGGTAGATTTTTCTTCGGTATGAATATCGACAAAGGTAAGTTTTTCACCCACAGTTACTTTTGGGAGTTCCACGTCTTCACCTCGAGCATCGGGGTCAGCGAGAAGCCAGCCAGGAAAAAGTGTCCGTGAGCCATTGGCAGAAAAATGGGGGATGGTGGTGTCACTTCCCACCGCTACTTCTATTTTACTTCGCAAGATTTTTGCATCGGCCATTTGTGAAGCGATGGTACGTTGCCAGATGAGCGCATAGAGTGCTTGTTGCTCTGGAGTGTTTCCGGCATTATCACTTCCCATATGTGTTGGGCGGATAGCCTCGTGTGCTTCCTGCGCGTTTTTACTTTTTTTGGTAAAGGTACGAGGGCTTACGAGCTCTTTGCCATACTTACTCTCAATAGTAGAGAGGATTTGTCCTACGGCTACCGCACTGAGGTTGGTACTATCGGTACGCATGTAGGTAATGAGACCGGCTTCATAGAGTTTTTGAGCTACACCCATAGTGCGAGATGGAGCAAAGCCGAGACGAGTACTCGCGGTCTGCTGAAGGGTCGAGGTGATGAAAGGCGCTTTTGGTGATCGTTTGGCTTCAGTCTCGGTGACATCGACTACTATCCATGAATCTATTTTACCAGTTTCGACGATTTTTTCTACCAGGCTTTTGTCTCGAGGTTCTTCAGCGCAAGTCAAAAGCAAGGCAATTTTATTTGCTGTTTTTGTATCGGCGGTGATCACCCAAAATTGTTCAGACTTAAACGCGCGGATTTCCCGTTCACGCTCCATAATGATGCGGAGAGCAGGAGACTGTACGCGGCCAGCTGAGAGACCGTAGCGTACTTTTTTCCAGATCAGTCCAGAGAGGTCGTAGCCTACGAGTCGGTCGAGCACACGTCGGGCTTCCTGAGCCTTGCGGAGATTTTGGTCGATCTCTCGTGGGTTTTTGATTGCCTCAATGACGGCGTCTTTCGTGATTTCGTAAAAGACAACACGTTTTGGTTTTTTCAGTCCGGTCGCCTCGGCGATGTGCCACGAGATCGCTTCACCCTCTCGGTCGGGGTCAGTTGCGAGGAGGATTTCATCGGCTTTTTTGGCGAGTGATTTTATTTCCGCTACTACCGCTTCTTTACCTTTACTTATTTCATAGGTCGGTACAAAGCCCGCTTCAATATCTATCGCTTTTTTATTACTCTTTGGTAGGTCACGAATATGTCCGACAGAAGCCTTCACGACATACTTGCCGTCAAGATATTTTGAAATAGTCTTTGCTTTCGCCGGCGACTCAACGATCAGTAGTTTCATATGCACAGTATTACACGGGAATACATTTTTGTGCAAATTGACGGCAAATTTTTCTGTACGACAATATGCTATTGTATCAAGTTATGCCGTACGCTATACTTACTTTATTATGGAAAATATCAACAATAGTGTTTCTCAGCAAGTTCCTGTGCCCAAAGACAAAAGACCTATGTATATTTGGTGGCTGGTTATCTTGGCAAACATCGGAATATATTTAGTGGCTATTATAAATGAGTTATATAGCTATGACAGGTATGATTCTATTGGCGAGTATCTTGTTAAACCATTTGTAGGGTTTGGCACACAAAATGTTTGGATATTAATAATTTGGATTTTAATTTGTGTAGTCCCAATTATCATTTCTAAATTAACGGTTGGGTGGAAGCATCTTATTGGATACGGTATTCCATCTTTAGTCGCACTTTTTTCTTTGGTGCACTTTTTTACTTGCACGGGCAAGTTTTGTAACTTTATTGATATACCAATCATAGCCGGCGCTATTATTTTTGCTATTTTATATGCTTTGGGAATATATTTTGCCAAGTGGAATGTAAAAGTAGTCCTATCTTTCTTGTGGATTGAGATTGTATTACTTGTGGTTGGAGTTGGATTCATCGGTTACTTGTTGGCGGTGGACGCATCTTTTAAGGAGAAGTTGAGTATTAATAGCAGTAAAGACTTTTCAGAGATTTTTCAGATATGTGATAGTGCGCCTGATTATGGTGGGAGATCGTATCATTGTATAGAAAAAGTTTGGACGGGAATAATAGATAAAAATCCAGGCAAAGATGTTTGTTCTTGGGCGACAACAGAGAGTTCGAAAAACATTTGTACACAGACCATGGCAAGTGTTTATCAGAGCAAGGACAGATGTGAAGAGTACAAAAATTACTATGATAAAGAGAGTGGAACTTCCAACGAAGAAGAGAATTATCGAAAAATGAAATCTTGTTGGATAGAAAAGTCACAAAAATATCCAAGCATAGACATCTGTGGTTCTGTCTACGGAGGAGATAATAATCAAAAGTGTAGGGATGTCGTGAGGGGCCTATCTAAATAATACGAAATGAATGCGCAAAAACACTATCTCAGTATTATTGGTGTTTTTTGCTTTTTATTCTTGATCTTATATGGTTTTTATTATTACAAAGATATACAAAATAATCTTTTTAGACTATCAAAAGAGCAGGTACAAGAATCTCTGTTTCAGGTAAAATCAGGTTGTGAGTCATTAGAGGGCTGTAATCTCATTGCTGGAGATATTTTGATTCGTAGATATGTTACAGAGCGCGTGGATTTAGTGAATAGATTATTTCACCCATATTTTACACACACCGCTCTTTACCTAGGAGACGGTTATATCGTAGAAGCGATAGGTAATGAAAGGAGCAAAGCTGATGAAATAAAGGTGAGTAAGCTAAAAGAAACTGACTGGTTAGATGGTGGTGTAGAAAAATTAGTGATAATAAGACCGAGAAAATATGGGAACAAATTAAATACGGTAGTTGATGGTTTAAAAGATGTTGCAAATAATTCGGAATACACTTTTGGCTTTTCAGAAAACAATGATAAAAAAGTATCCTGTGCAGATTTAATCTTTCGGCAATTAGAAAATAATGGGATGATTGAAATAAGCGATAAGCCCAAAATAATCACCCCTGACTATTTATTTGCTGTTTTAACTAGAAACAATCAAGATTTTGAAATCGTCGGCTATTGATGAAGTTTTGTTCAAAAACTAAATCAACCGTATCTCCCCGCCTCGATCCAAAATCATTCCCTTTATCTCCATCATTGAAAGGAGGGTGTTGGCATCGCGGATAGGCATATCGAGCGAGTGGAGGAGGTCGCCCTTGCTACTGGGTGAGGCGAGGAGGGTGATCACCTTCATTTCATCAGTTGAAGCATCAGCGTAACGCTCCTCAAAAGGCAAGCTTTCTTGTGTATCAAACCCAAAAGCTTCTAGCACATCTTTGCTACTACGTATCGGTGTTGCTCCGAGCCGGATCAGCATGTGTGGGCCATCTGAGGTTTTAGAAAAAATAGATCCAGGTACCGCAAAGACATCTCTGTTGTATTCGGTCGCAAATTTGCTCGTGATGAGCGTACCCGACTTGAGCTCAGCTTCGATGATGAGCACCGCATGAGAAAGCCCAGCCATAATCCTGTTGCGCTGAGGAAAGCTGTACGGCGTCGCGCGAAACATCGGGTCAAATTCTGAAAGTAGCCCACCACCAGCTTCGAGGATTTTCTCGGCGAGCACGAGGTTGCTTCTCGGGTACAAGACTTTTGGATCGAGACCCGAGCCGGGGACGGCGAGGGTTTGAAGTCCAGCCGAAAGTGCTGCTTTGTGCGCAATACTATCGATACCGAGCGCCAACCCCGATACTATAGTAATGGGGTAGCCAGCCAGCCCTGCAATAATACTCTCGCAAGCCTCTTTGCCATAAGTACTAAATTTGCGTGAGCCGACCACACAGAGGATTTTATTATCTTTTTTGGGAAGTACACCCTGTAGGTAAAGCTCGGCAGGAGGGTCAGTGATTTCACATAATGCTTCAGGGAATTCTTTTACCCGCAGTTTTCGTATGAGGTGGACCATTGGATTAATTATATCATTTTTGGTATGATGACGGAATGTTGGATATAAAATTTATTCTCGAAAACAAAGATCTGATTGATCTCGGTGCAAAGAAAAAACATATCAAATTTGATGTCTCTGAGCTCATTGCTCTCGATGCGACACGCCGCGAGCTGACTGCAAAGACAGACGCAAAGCGAGCGGAGCAAAATGCCTTTAGTCAAAAGATAGTCGGAGTGGCTGATCATACCCTCAAGATGTCGATGATCACGGAGATGAAGATTGTAAAAGAGGACCTCGAAAAGGCAGAGGCTGAGCTCAAAACTATTTTGAAAAAATGGCAGACACTGATGCTTCAGGTGCCCAACATTCCTGATATGTCTGTACCAGAAGGTGCGAGCGATGCTGATAACAAAGAGGTAAAGACTTGGGGAGAAAAGCCGACATTTACTTTTCCTGCAAAAGGGCACATTGAGCTCATGCAAAATCTCGATATGGCTGACTTTGACCGTGGTACCAAAGTGGCTGGCTTTCGTGGATACTTTTTAAAAAATGATGGAGCACTTTTGTCTCTGGCTATCTGGCAGTACGCAATGGATTTCTTTTTGAAGCGTGATTTTTCTCCGATGATTGTGCCATCGCTCGTACGAAGGGAAACACTTTTTGGTACCGGATATTTGCCACAGGGTGAGGAGGATTTGTACAAGACACAAGACGATGATTTTCTCGCTGGTACTGGTGAAGTGGCGACCATGGCTTTTCATAGTGACGAAGTACTCGAGCAAAAAGATTTACCTAAAAAATATTTAGCTTTTTCTCCATGTTTTAGACGAGAGGCGGGAAGTCACGGTAAAGATGTAAAAGGTCTCATTCGCGTGCATGAATTTTTCAAAGTAGAGCAGGTGGTTCTCTGTGAAGCGAGTCATACTGAGTCAGTCGCACAGCACGAAGCAGTAAATAGAAACACTGAGGAGTTTATCGAGTCTCTCGGTATCCCATATCATACGGTGGTCAACTGTGGTGGCGACCTTGGCCTCGGTCAGGTAAAGAAATATGATATAGAGCTTTGGGTGCCAAACGAAAATACCTATCGCGAGATCAGCTCCGCCTCATACTTCCATGATTTCCAAACTCGCCGACTCAACATTCGCTACCGAGATTCTCTTGGTAAAATGCGCTACGCCCACTCACTTAATAGTACCGCCATCCCGACCCCACGCATCCTTGTCTCATTGGTAGAAAATTTCCAGCAAGCTGATGGTTCTATTCTGATTCCACAGGTACTCCAGAAATACATGGGAGGGAAGACGGTGATTGCTAAAAAGGTATAGGGGTTTTTGAGTTGAACGATTTTTCTTTTGATAAAAGGAGAATAATTTAAAAAACCTGATTAAACCATGGCGTACACCCCAACTAAAAAACTTGCAGAGAAACGTAAGAAAGTAATGTTTCAGCGACTGATCGTCTCTGTCATTTCAGTCGTTTGTATTGTGGGTAGTATTATTTTTATATTTCATCAACCAAATTTCCGCATCGACACTATTCGCGTTACTGGTGCCGTGTCCCTATCTGAATCCGAAGTTAAAGGTGTGGTAGAAAAAGTCCTCACTGGCTCATATTTATATGTAATCCCTCGAAATAACACTCTTTTTTATCCAAAACAAGAAATTGTATCTATTCTCCATGGTACTTTTTTAAAAATACTATCGGTAGAAATAAAACGTGATGGGTTGCGGGGGGTCAGTATCTCTGTGCAAGAGCGTAGCCCTTATGCTTTGTGGTGTGGCAGTCATGTCACCGTCTCTTCCCTCGATAATGCGAAATGTTATTTTATAGATTCTTTGGGGCTCGTTTATGCAGAATCACCAGTCTTTTCGAATGACGTATATATGCACTATTATGGTGGAGCTATCGGTAATGGCAATATCTTGGGAGCGCATTATCTACCTGTCGTAGATTTTCGTAACCTCGATCAATTTGTCCGCACTCTCGTTTCGGTGGGTGTAGAAACCAAACACATCAGGGTCTATGATGGAGATGTCGATATGTATGTTTTAGGCAAAGCCGATTTGTCCCCAACGGTACTCAGATTTAGTATCACTCAGCCGTACACAAAAAGTCTCTCAGCGTTTAATACTTTTATAAGCGACCAAACCGCTTCGAGTACTATCCAAAAATATCTCGCTAGTGTTGAGTATCTTGATTTTCGATTTGGCAACAAAATTTACTCAAAGCCGAGGAAGTAATATTTTACTATGAATTCTGTAGCTTATTCAACGGCTCATCAGCTTAATGAGCCGTTGAATAAGCCTATACAGAGCCATATTGTAAAAACAGAAGAAAAGGGATTTTGAGAGAGATTTTGAATTATAATCCCCCGAAAATTTACTAATTTTCGGGGGATTATAATTTGTATTTTCTTCCTAAAATCATATATAAGCTATAGCTTATATATGATTTTACCCAAATCTCTCTGTTCTTATCTCGTGAGGGTTCATACCTATTTCGACTAGAGTGTTTGCAACCGCCTCGACAAAGCCAGTGGGGCCACAGACATACGTCATAGGCATTTTATCTAAAAGTCCGGCAGTTATTTCCCT
>SCTV01000032.1 GCA_004298345.1 Patescibacteria group bacterium | reverse complement strand
ATTTAATTCCTTTTTCAGTATAAATATTTTCTACACCGAGCATTTTTTCGGCAGAAGTGATGCCCGCGTCAGTGAGCGTGATAGCTTTTAATTTTTCGTCAACAGTGTAGTCCTGATCTTGTTTGAGTTTGTTTGCAATCTGGGCAAAGGTTACGTACAAATTTTCGGATTCTGTCGTCGGTGCAGAAATAATGAGCGGTGTACGCGCCTCATCAATCAAGATAGAGTCGATTTCATCCACAATCGCAAAGTTATATTCTCGCTGACGAAGATTTTCGACTTGATATTCTATATTGTCTCGCAAAAAGTCAAAACCGTATTCGTTGTTGGTACCATAGGTAATATCCGCGACATACGCTTCTCGACGAGAGACCGGGCGGAGGAATTCATGCACCACTTTAAAAGAGCCAAGTTCGTCTCTTTTTTTATCCACCGCATCATCTTTTGAATTTTCGATTTCTGATTTTGAATTTGTTTCGGATTTAGGATTTAGAATTTCGTTTTTGACTCCATGGTTTGGATCATAGAGAAAAGATGACTCGTGATTGATCACACCTACAGAAAGACCGAGGAAAGAATACACTTGCCCCATCCACACCGCATCACGGCGAGAGAGGTAATCGTTCACTGTCACTACTTGCACCCCTTTTCCTGTCAGTGCGTTTAGATACGCAGGAAGAGTCGCTACGAGAGTCTTACCTTCTCCAGTTCTCATCTCAGCAATCTTGCCATGATGCAAAACCATACCTCCCAAAAGCTGTACGTCAAAATGTCTCTGACCGAGAGTACGACGAGATGCTTCACGCACCACCGCAAAGGCTTCTGGAAGAATATCGTCGAGAGTTTTACCCCCCGCTAAATCTGCTTTAAATTGAACAGTTTTAGCCTTTAGAGCCTCGTCAGAGAGTGTTTTGATAGTCGGCTCGAGGGCGTTGATTTTAGCCACAATAGGACCGTACGCTTTGAGCGCTTTCGTATGTGAATCACCAAACAATGTGCTGAAAAATGACATAGTAGGGGTATTGTAGCACAAAAACCAGTCAGGCGGGATTGACATGATCAATGTTCGTGATACTATCAGATTTAACAAGTCCTAAGTCAGGACGCTCTTCATACAAAACTCAACACGGATCGCTTATGAACCTACGTCAATTCAAGCGGGCTTACAGAAAGCTTGTTTCGAGTGATTGGCATACTATCCCGAACTGGGCATGTATCCGACTGAGCCGAAAAGCTAACAGTCTCGCCTGTCATTGCCCAGTTACCGCAGTCGCCAGCGCAACCGCCAAATTCAGACTACGGGGACGTCTTGGCACTAAGACAACTTACCGAGCAGGCAAAAAAATCGGTCTGACTGAGCGCAATGTTCTTTTCATTATGCGCTGTGCCGATCTTAATTTGAAGGAGCTAAAAAAGTTTGGCAAGCGAGCTATCAAGCTTCGCCACTTCCTCCTCAATCCGACGTCCTAGTTCCTCACCTGCGTGAGGATTTTTATTTGAAAAAGGTAAATTTAAACGGCTCATTAAGCTAATGAGCCGTTTAGTATGGCCATACAGAGCCATATTGGTAAAATTGATAATTACACGAAAATTTAGCAGTTTTCGTGTGAACTGCCTCAAAGGCTCAGCCGTGTACGGCTGAGCCTTTGACTTATTCCTCCCTATTTCACCGCCTTTCCCGGAAAAATATATTCGACTTCTGGCTCAATAGTAATACCCGTCATTTCGTACACCTTTTTTCCCATAGCTTCAGCAAGACTAGCGATATCAGAAGCAGTACCTTTGCCATAGTTTATCAAAACGAGTGCCTGATTTTTATAGACACCCACTTCCCCAAGTCGATAACCTTTGAAACCGCAAATATTATCCAATATCCACGCCAAAGGGACCTTAACAGTTGATAGTTGATGGTCGTTAGTTGATAGTGGGAAACCGGGGAGGTCAGGCCACTTTATTTTTAGACCTTCATACTGCTCTTTCGAGATAGTGACATTTTTAAAAAATGAACCCGCAGTACCGAGACTTTTTAACTCTGGTAACTTTGCAAAGCGAATAGCGAGAACTGCCTCACGGACATCCTGACGAGAAAGTTTAGTAGTATCCTTTCCAGAAAAATAAGCGATGAGATCTTTGTACTCTATTGAAATAGATTCATTTGGATCTAACAAAAAACATACCTGGGTAATTATCCACTTTTTACCAGCGAGTGTCTTAAAAAAACTATGACGATAGCCGAAATCGCACTCAGCATGAAGAAAGACCTTTTCCTCTCCAGTGGTCTGATCGATGGCGGTCAGAGAATGGATAGTACTCCTTGCCTCTTTGCCATACGCACCAATATTTTGCACCGGGGATGCCCCGACAGTCCCCGGAATACCTGAAAGATTTTCGAGGCCCCCGAGATTATGCGAAATAGTATCTGCCACAAAAGTATCCCAATCCTCCCCCGCACCGACAGTTACCAATGTTTTACCATCTGGCTGTTTTTCGTAAAAAATACCTTTGATTTCATTTTTGATTACGAGACCTGGAAAACCTTCATCTGATACGAGAATATTTGAACCTCCACCCAAAATAAAAATAGGTACGTTTTTTTTCTCTGCAAAAGCACGCGCTTGTCTAAGCTCTGGAGCATCTCCTATCACACAAAAATATCGGGCTTTACCCCCGATTTTAAAAGTTGTGTATTGTGCGAGCGGAATATTTTCCTGTATCTGTATCATATAGCATTGCGCCAAATTCTGGTCGACGGGTGTGAGCTCCAAATAAATGACTATTGTGAGTACAGTCGTCGACCACAACTTGGAACAATGTGATTCGGTAATTGTACCATAAATAAAAAGTTGTATACAATCTCCTGTCCACGCATCATATCGACCACTTTCTTTTACTCATTCTCCCCAACCACCCAAAAGGAGGAAGGTTTTCTTCTCACCACAACTTCCAAAAAGCGAGATTTCGTTGAAGGTGCGCCTTCTTAAAAGCCTTGCACAGTCTGTCGAGACGAGCAGAGCAAATTTTCACCAGAAAATTATGTGTGTTTTTAAGGAAACGTACCGAGAAAGAAATCTCGCTTTTTCGGTACGAAGACAGAAAACCTCCGAAAACGTAAAACCCCGCCGAGGCGGGGACTTACGCAGTCATTCGTTTGGCACTAACACCTTTGTTAGTACTCACATATACTAGTATAGCAAATCTACACCCTTTGTCAAGCTCTCGATTTTTAGTAAAAAATCGAGAGCTTGAGGGCACTTATCCACTTTTTATTGTATCTCCTTTCCCGCTTGCATCGATTTAATATATCCATCAATCTGATCCTTCGTATTTGGATCAATCTTCACTATCGTATTGAGCTCGGCTATTGCCTTGGTCGTTTGGCCGAGTTTATACAAAATCACCGCTAAGGCAAAGTGGTGCTTGATATTTTGAGGTTCTTTTTCAATTAATAACATTGCGATTGGCAACGCCTTTTTAAAATTACCGATATTTACATATGCTTGCAAAAGTCTTCCGTCAGCTATAACTGTCGTACCATACGTCTCCATGAGAATCTGTTCAGCCTCTTTTTCCTGCTTTGCATAAACTAAAACAGAAATGTAGATGTTGCGGGCTTCGTCATGTGCTGGCACAAGCTCGTAAGCTTTTTTAAATATAGGTAAAGCCTCATCAAGTTTACCGAGATTTAGTTTATTCTCCCCAAGTTGAAGTAAAATACTCTGTTTATTCGGAGACAAAACACTCGCTTTTTCAATGTACTTTTCCGCTTCATTTAATAATCCAATCTGACTAAAAAGTGCGCCGGCAAAAACATACGCACGGGCATCAGACGGAGTTTCTTTTATCTGTTCTTCGACTTGTTTGCGTATTAGAGCAAGAAACTGTTGTTGAACGGAAGGATCAACATCGGCTCGAAGTATTTGACTCGCCATCATAGAAAGTTGTTCCCTAGCTTCTGTATTGCCAAAAGAATCGTACTCAAAAACTTTTTTAAAAAGCTCGAGATTTTTTGCAGGACCCCCTTTTTGCTGTTGCAACGCATCTATAAGCGTTCTGCTTGCAAAATAAGCATTCCAATTGAACACATAAATTGCACAGAAAGTCGCGACAATAACAACGGGGGCAATAACTGTTTCTACTAGACCTTTTTCAAGCTCAAGATTTACCAAAGTTTTGTTTTCCTCTGGTCGAGACAATGTATGTATGTAGGCCAAGAAACTAAAGAACAAAATGTAACTGACCAGATTGTCAAATACAAACATGTTGTGCACTGCATATGCGCCCAAAAGACCCGTG
>SCTV01000031.1 GCA_004298345.1 Patescibacteria group bacterium | reverse complement strand
GCTCTTCCGATCTTGAGGATGGGGTGGATCCCAAGTTTAAGGCGCTCTATGAGGAGTGCGTGCTGGCCTTAGAGCCCTTCACTCTCAAGGCGCTTGTTGAGCTGAATAATTCACCTGTGCCGAAGGATGAAGAGGCAGCAATGAAATCGTAACTGGACGCTTTTGGTCCAGTTTTTTAATTTATAAACAAACAAATTCCCCCGAGGCGAAGCCTCGGGGGAATTTGTCATCTATCCGTAAATCTTAAATCGTGAATCTCGCTTCTACTTTTTTTACTTCGCTTTCGCTACAATCGCCTCAAAAGCCTTTGGGCTTTCGTGAGCAATTTGAGAAAGAATCTTTCGGTCGATAGCAATACCAGCCTTTTTTAGGTTACCGGCAAATTTGCTGTATGAGATACCCATAGTATCGAGAGAGGCGTTGATACGAACGATCCAAAGTTTTCGAAAATCACCTTTTTTGTCTCGTCGGTGCGCAAATGCGTATGCACCAGCGTGTGAGATTGCCTCGTATGCCTGTCGTTCTTTTGAAGATCGGCCAAAACGGTAGCCCTTTACCATCTTGAGGACATTCTTTCGTGTTTTTAGGGCGTGGACTCCTTTCTTTACTCGTGTCATGTTTTTATTTTAATGTAGATAAACTTATTTAGAACGAACTGCTGATGAACCGACTCTTTTCTTTGTTGCTCATATGGAATGGGGCTGATCGCTTTTTGTTGAGCTGTGACCGGCGACTTTCCTTTGAGTTGAAGTGGTTTTGACCAGTACCTCGAGCCAAAATTTTACCTGTTCGCGTCACCTTAAGACGCTTGGCGTATGATTTATTTGTTTTCATATAAATATTATGCTTTTTCTATTACAGTCGTTAATCCTTTCAAGCTCTTTTTTGGCTCATCCGCAATCTTGTATTGTTCGGTAATGAGAACCAATATCCGGTCGAGTCGTTCCTTGAGAAATTTCACATCCATATACTTGGACCTTCCGGTGAGAAACAAGTCGATCTTCACTCGATGACCTTCCTTGAGCCACTCTGAAGCTTTCTTTGCTTTGAGCTCGAGGTCGTGGTCGCCGGTGCCTATTTTCACTTGGACATTTTTGACTTCAGTCGTATGTGACTTGGCTTTTGCACTACGGAGTTTCTTTTTCTCGTCGTACTGAAATTTACCATAATCCATGATTTTTGCAACCGGTGGAGTGGCATTGGGCGAAACTTCGATGAGATCGAGCCCGGCTTTATTTGCTTGTTCAAGTGCTTGGGAAAGAGAGATAACTCCTAAATTACCGCCGTCGGGGCCTATTACTCGCAATTCTGCGGCCCTGATTTGATGATTTATCCTTACTTTTAGGTTACTCAATGGTGGCTGGGTTATTACTCTTTTAGGCTTAGAATTATAGCATATTGGGCTTTTTTAAGCAATGGTCTTGAGGTATGTGTAGTTTTGATGAGTGTGGGTCAAAAACAAAATGAAAACATAAAAATAAAAAAGACCCGAGGTGGGGGGGGTCTTAGCGCATACGCACCGGCTGATGTCCAAGTGCGTAGTGTTGGCCACGCGCATGCATCGGATCGTTGGCCTGCGCGTCACGTTTCCGTTGCTCGGCCTGTCGCTCTTCACTGCGTTTTTGGGAGCGCTTGCTTCCGTGGAATTTGGCGGTTTTTCCAGCCATAGTAGTAGGTTGTCTTGCTCCTTTTGTCGGAGCGGTTGTGCGTTATTGCCGATATTTATTTAATCATGAAAGGGGATTTTGTGTCAAGCCCTCGAAGACGGCGGGACGCTTCGCTATCGAACACCTGGGTATCAAATGGAACGCTCCGCGTCTGTGTGCGATTTGTTGAGACGCCGGGACGCTTCGCTATCTCACTCGCCCTCCGTGTGTCGGGCTCTTTAGAAACCCACGGTTTCTAACACTCGAGTACTCGTTGTTTTCCTCCACGGGGAACTCCCGTTCCCCGACCCCCTCCCTGTTCGATTCCGCCATCCACAAATATGAAAATCCCTCGCCTTTTAGGGCGAGGGATTTTCATATTTGTGGAGATGGGCGGAATCGAACCGCCGTGCAAGAAATGAGTATTGGTGAATCTACAATGCTTAGCTTATTTTTCCTGCCGGAGCAGATTTAGGAACTCGTGATATAGAATGAGCAAAACTCACGAATGCCGATTCCCTAAGTTTCGAACATGTCTCGGAAAGGGGACACATTCTGATCCACAATATAACACCGATTCGAATCCCGTGGAGAAGACTCGATCAATGTCGCTTAGGCGTTTGCGTAAGCGAAAGCAAAGTTATTGGTTCCAAAAAATGGAGACACAACAGCCTTTGCTTTAGCAACTGTTTTTGCAGTTACGATTTCCGTCAGATTTAGGAGTTAACGGTGCTCCGCATTGCACACAAATACGGGAATTTCCTGTCTAGGCCGATCATCCCCATGTATATGGTATAAACTATTCTCCTTTCAAGGTCCTACGCATTTCTCGTTCGGTTTCGCGTTTTTTTGTCGTCTCGCGTTTATCAAATTTCTTTTTGCCTCGAACGATGGCAATCTCTACCTTGAGATTCCTACCCTTATTATACACCGAGATAGGTACTAATGTCAAGCCTCGAGCAGACTCCTTACCAGAAAGCTCCGCTAGCTCTTTTTTGGTGAGTAAAAGTCGGCGATTTCTTTTTGGATTATAATCCGCGGAAGTATTTTTTGGCTGGTAGGCTGGAATATCCATTCCGATGAGGTAAGCTTCACCTCCACGGATAGTAATATGCGTTCCGTCGAGTGCGCCCTGTCCAGCACGGAGGGACTTTACTTCTGTACCGACGAGCTCAATACCAGCCTCGATTTTCTCGAGTACTTCGTAGTTGAAAAAAACTTTTCGGTTTTGTATCAGCGCCGTCATATATCTTATACTAGCATATTTTATCGCAGGCATTGAGTAAACAGACGAGGGCAGGTTTTTATGCTATAATACCTTTCTATGGATTTATTCAAGAAAAAGTTGCTGAACTCGAAGGGTGGAAAGGGCTCAAAACGAGGCCGAAAGAGTCTCATACCTCAACATGGCCCAGTTGCCACGATTGTGCAGTTTGTGGTGATCTTCCTTTTTATCATTGCCTCATACTCAATCATTGCAGATAGCCAATCATCAAAATCAGTCATCTCTGTGTCTGAGCTCGCCTCGGATATCTCTGCAGGACTTGTTTCAAAAGTGACTGTTGAGGGAGACTCACTCGATATAGAGTATGTAAAAGATGCCGCACACAAAGAGTCCAAAAAAGAAGAAGGTACCGCTTTGTCTCAAACGCTAGTAAACTATGGTGTACCCCAAGACAAGCTTGCGGTAGTAAAAATTGAGGTAAAGGCACCTTCAGGTTTTTTTGTTTTTCTGGTAAATATTTTGCCATTTCTACTTCCGGTAATTCTCATCGGCCTCATTTTGTGGTTTATGACTCGTCAGGCGCGAGGGGCGGGTATGCAAGCGTTTTCTTTTGGTCAATCGAAAGCCCGTATCACGATGCCGGATGATAAAAAACAGCGCGTTACCTTTTCTGATGTGGCTGGAGCAAAAGAGGCCAAGCAGGAACTTTCAGAAATTGTAGACTTTCTCAAAAATCCAAAAAAGTTTCTCGATATCGGTGCACGTATTCCAAAAGGAATTCTCCTCATGGGAGCACCTGGTACTGGCAAGACTTTGCTTGCTCGAGCGGTGGCAGGGGAGGCCAATGTCGCATTTTTCTCTATTTCCGGATCAGAATTTGTGGAGATGTTTGTCGGTGTCGGCGCATCTCGAGTACGTGATCTTTTTAAACTCGCAAAGCAGACCGCTCCGGCCATTATTTTTGTAGATGAAATAGATGCGGTTGGACGAGTGCGAGGTACGGGCGTGGGAGGGGGTAACGATGAACGAGAGCAAACACTCAACCAGATTTTGGTGGAGATGGACGGTTTCGAACCAAATGAAAAAGTGATTGTGATGGCTGCGACCAACCGTCCAGATGTGCTCGACCCAGCGCTACTTCGCCCAGGACGATTTGATAGACGAGTGACAATAGACTTGCCTGACCGTAAGGATCGCGAGGAGATTTTGAAAATACATGCACGACTGAAGCCTTTTGCTGAGGATGTAAATCTGCCTGTACTTGCGGAGAGAACCCCGGGCTTTTCTGGTGCCGATCTATACTCTCTCATGAACGAAGCGGCCATTCTCGCTGCTCGTGAAGATCGTACTAAAGTGGCTCAATATGACCTGATTCGCTCAATAGAAAAGGTGATGCTTGGTCCTGAACGCAAGAGTCATATTTTGTCTAAAAAAGAAAAAGAGATTACGGCATATCACGAGGCAGGGCACGCGCTCGTCGCGTCCGTGTTGCCATATGCTGATCCGGTACACAAGATTTCTATCATCTCTCGAGGTCGCGCGGCGGGGTATACTTTGAAACTTCCGCTCGAAGACCGAAAGCTCCAGTCAAAGAGAGAGTTTCTCGATGATATTGCCATGTCTCTCGGAGGCTATGTGACTGAAAAAATGATTTTCAATGACGTGACGACCGGCCCGTCAAATGATTTGCAGGTTTCTACTGCACTAGCTCGAGATATGGTAACCAAGTATGGCATGTCAGATAAAATAGGCGCACTCGCTCTCGAGGGCGCTGGTGGACGAGCACTTTTTGGACGGGGAGTAGATGACAAAGAGTATTCAGAAAAGGTGGGGGCGGATATTGATGCAGAGGTGTCGCGTATTATGAGTGAAGCTCTGAAAAAAGCAGAGGATATCATCACCACTCATCGCAAGGCGCTCGACGCGATTGCTTTGAAACTAATCGAGGTGGAAAATATTGAGCGTGAAGAGTACGAAAAAATAATTATTGCGTTTGGAATTATTCCGAAAAAGAAGATGGATATTGAGCATCAGGGCTAATGCGGAACTGACATAGAACTTTGCGGAACGAACGCGGGAAAAAGATTCCTCGAAAATTGCAGTAGCAATTTTCGAGGGGGGGGAATTTAAGACAAAAAACCATGTCATTACTAAACAAAAAATGCGTACCGTGCGAAGAGGGTGCCAAACTATTTACCAAAGAGCAAATAGAAGAGGGTTTGAAACAACTAGTGTCTTGGAAGGTGATTGACGATTCTCATCTTAAAAAAGTATACACATTTCCAGATTTTAAAACTGCGTGGGCATTTGTAAATGAAGTGGCGGATCTTGCCGAGTCAGAAGGGCATCACCCAGACATCCTCTTATCATGGGGGAAGGTGGTCATCACACTTTTTACTCATTCGGTAAAAGGCCTCACGGAAAACGATTTTATTTTGGCTGCCAAAATTGATCAATTATAGCGAATTGTTCTAAACGAGTCTTTGCTATAGGCCTATACTACACGGACCTATATTTTAAGCCACGCTAAAAGGCTAAACACGTGTTTAGCCTTTTAGCGTGGCTCTACAGAGCCATTTCGGCTGGGCATCTTTTTGACTTAAAAAAGAGTGTTAAAATCGAGCTCAGGTCGCAATTTTAGTTTGTGATCCTGGTAAATAATTTGTGGTCACAAATATTTTGCTCGTCGCCACTCGCAAAATTTCTCTTTCCTTACCGGAACTGTACACCTTTCGCTTTTTGAGTACAAAATACTCAAGGTCTTGCGAAGCTCCAAGCATTCGCTTCTCACCTGACTCGTCTATTTTTCTTGGTAGAAAAATATGACTCCGTCTCGCACAAGTCTCGAACAATCTAGAGCAGTCTAGATTGTTCTCGCTAGTGCGCCTGCTTGGATTCGAACCAAGGACCCTCGAGGTATAAGCTCGATGCTCTAACCAACTGAGCTACAGGCGCGGTACTCCATAGCGTACCCTATTTTTTGACAAAAAACCACTGATTCTACTTAAAATGAATTGCGTTATGGTATGATTAAATTATGAAAAAACAACTTAGCTACTGGGTGCTGTACGATTTTGCAAACTCGATTGTACTGATGGCATTTCTGTTTTATTTTTCTCAATGGCTGGTGATTGATCAGGGGAAGCCGGCGTGGTGGTACAACACAGCGCTCATTGTTGCCTCGATACTTTTCATCTTTACGGCGCCGGCGGTGAGCAAAAGAATTGACGAAACAAAAAGTAAAATAGTCGGACTACGATGGTGGACAATCGCAACTTTTCTTGGACACCTAATCCTTTCTCTTCTCATAACACTCACGGACGGTTTTGAAGCTTGGATTACTGTTTTGTATACACTTTCTACCTATGCGTATCTGGTTTGTTTCCTCTATTTTACCCCGATGTTGAATGACCTTTCTGTTAGCGAGAATCGCTCGTGGGTATCGGGTATTGGTCAGGGTGCAAATGCGATAGGTCAGGTGGCAGGAGTACTTGTCACACTTCCTTTTGTAAACGGTATCACCTTGTTCGGTGACCCTGGACGAGCTCAAGCACTTTTTCCGGCAACTATTATTTTTGGAGCATTGGCTTTGCCGATGCTAATACTATATCGGGAAGAAAAAGCTATTTCTTCTGCCAGTGTGGTTCAGGATACCAGCAGACATAATCTCATTACTTTTTTCAAATCGGTTTTTGCATATAAACCACTGGCATTTTTCCTACTCGCATATTTTTTCTTTAGTGATGCGATGCTTACCTTTGCAAACAATTTTCCACTGTATCTGGAAACCATACATCACGTAACCGATACGGTGAAATCGATGCTTACAGCGAGTATTTTGATTCTTGCTGCTATCGGTGCTGTTGTTTTTGGTAAGATTGCTGATAAAAAGGGAAAATTAAAAACACTCAAGATTGTTCTCGTCATCTGGTGTTTTATTTTCTTGGCAATGGCATTAGTTACTAACTTCAAAGTACTCATCCCTGTTTTTTTGTTTGCGGGAATATTGTTTGGACCTGTTTGGGGTATCAGCAGAGCTTTGGTAGGAGAGCTCGCGCCACCACATCTTGTGGCTTCGTCATATAGCTATTATGTGGTTGCAGAACGGTTCGCTACTTTTGTAGGTCCGGTGGTGTGGAGTATTGCTCTCATTACGATGGGCGAAGGTGTTCGTGGTTATCAGACCGGACTGATACTCCTCATGCTACTTATTGTGGTTGGTTTGTTCGTTCTAAGAAAAGTTGAGGAAAAAGTAGTTGCTTAGGTAGTATTTAGTAAAACCTGCACAGTTGGATGCAGTTCGAGACGCGAGCTCGGCTTGCGACTAAGGCGTACTTCTGGTACGGCGCGGAAGCAAACGAGTGAAGTAACGAAGAAATGCGCCCATTGTGCAGGTTTTACTCGAAGTGAATTTTGTCAGTAGCTCGTTCCGCTAGGTATTTTTTAATAAGAGGGAAGCCTGCGAGTGACTCATCTATATCGAGGAGGCGATTTGCTTCGGTGCGAGCAGCCTCTACCATTTTTAAATTTTGCAGAGCTTCCATAGCAATATCAGAGACGCCCCATTGTTTCATTCCCGAAAGTTCTCCGGCTCCGCGAAACTTGAGGTCATATTCAGCGAGCTCGAAACCATTTTTGGCAGTTTTGAGTGCGTGCAGTCGGTCTTTTGTCTTTTCTCCGGCACTTTCGGCGTACACAAAACAATACGCTTGGTGGTTGCTTCGTATCACTCGTCCTCGAAGCTGGTGAAGCTGAGCGAGACCAAATCTCTCAGCACCCTCGATCACGATCACTGTCGCGTTGGGTACATTTACTCCCACTTCCACCACTGATGTGGCACAGAGAATATCTATTTTCCCTGCCTTAAAATCGAGCATCACTTTTTCCTTGTCGGTGTCGTTCATTTTGCTATGAAGCACCCCGATCTCGTACTCAGGAAAAACTTTTGCCTTGAGTTGTTTGGCTTCTTCTTTCACTGACTTCGCGAGCATAGCCATTTCTTTGGTAGGATCCGGCTCATCAATACGCGGACAAATGATGTAGGCTTGCCGACCTGTTTGTAGCTCGTCACGGATTTTCTCATACATCATTGCGCGCTGATCGGGTAGTACGATTTCGGTAATAATCGGTTTACGCCCATGAGGCATCTGGTCTAGTAGGGTGAGGTCGAGGTCGCCGTACATAGTGAGCGCAAGTGTGCGAGGAATAGGGGTCGCGGTCATCGACAAGAGATGTGGGGCGAGACCTTCTTTGGTTACGAGTTTCTGTCTCTGGGCTGTACCAAAGCGATGTTGTTCGTCGATGATGACGTATGCCAAATGTTTAAATTTTACCGATTTTTGAATGAGTGCGTGCGTGCCGATGAGTATAGGTATGTCGCCAGAAGCCACCCATTTTAGAAGCTGTGATTTTGAAATATCCGTCCAGCCTTTTGGGTTGAGTTTTGAGGGGAACTTACGACAGCCAGAGCCGGTGATGAGGCCGACGGAAATATTGAGATACCTAAAATATTCGATGAAGGATTCAAAGTGTTGACTGGCGAGAATTTCGGTCGGACACATGTAGGCGACTTGGAGATGTCCATACTGCCTCCCAACAGGTTTGCTGGTGATGGTGGCATACGCACTTGTCGCGGCGACAGCGGTTTTACCTGAGCCCACGTCTCCTTCGAGAAGCCGTGACATGGCGTGACCTCTTTTGAAGTCGGCGAGAATAGTGTCGATGGCTTTTTTCTGTGCTTCAGTAGACTGAAAAGGGAATCGTGCAACAAACTGTCCGACTGACTCGGCTGACGGCTCGATAACAAAGGCCTTTTGTTTCTGATATTCTCGTCGAGTATGTTGCTTTTCGAGTTGAATGAAAAAGATTTCTTCAAAAGCAAAACGTTTGCGGGCGGACTGTGCGTCCTCGTTTTTGAGTGGTGCATGTATCCAGATCAGTGCGGTACGAAGCGAGGGAAGATTATATTTTTTAAGAATATCTTCGGGGATGGGATCGACGAGTGTGTCGAGCAATCCTGATCTAAAAACTTTTTGTATGCCATGGAAAAGCCAGTTAGAAGTGACACCACGGCTTTCGGGATAGACGGGGTAGAGGGTGTGAGCCTCTTTGTCCGCTCCAAAAAGGGAATCGCCGACGCCGACGGGGAGCTTGCCGACCACTTCTATTTTTGGATTGCTCAGGTAAAGCTCGGCAGTCTTTTTTCTCTCTGAAACTTTGCCCTCGACACGTACGAGCGCGCCTTCGGCAGTCATTTTGGCGAGATAGGGCTGATTGAACCACACCGCTTTTATTTTTCCCGTATCATCCTCGATCATCCCATCAGCCATCGGGATTTTACTTTTAAATCCCTTGCTCATTTTGAGGTTGCTGATTTTTCCAAAAATTACTGCCGTCTCGCCTTTGGTCAGGCTGGCAATATTTTTCATGTCTGACGTGTTGCCATAGCGCACAGGGAAGTGGTACAGCATGTCGAGCGGAGTGTGTATGCCGAGCTTGATTAGAGCTTTTTTCTGAAACTCGTTGAGGCGGAAATGGTCGGTGATAGGGCGGTGTTTCTGCATGGGGTAATTGTACCTCAGTACCCCGAATTACGAAATGCTTTCTCGGTACGTCTTTTAAAGAGCACGAATATTTTTCTGGTGAAAAATTTCTCAGTCTCGGCTACCCGCCTGCGAAGTCTCTTTAAAAGACGTACCTTCAGCGCATTTTGTAATTCGGGGTATCAATCGTTATTTAGTCTATTGACTTTTGAGGTGAATGGGTGTATAATTAGTAGCGGCGGTAAACAATTAGCCTTTGACAACTTATGGAACTTCCTTGTCCGATTCAAGCAGTGGTTGGTTTTGATGGTGTGAATGTTGGGGTGATGGCCAAATCACACGCAAGCACAGAAGCAGAAGCACCTTTCGTTGCGATTTGGATGGCTGGCAATGAGGAGCGCCGGATTCAGACGCAAAACGCATTCGCTCGCTGGTTGCGGTCAAATTTTTGCGTTTTTCCTGGCACCATCTCACCCATCCGTTCGGCTCTCATTGTCACCGATCCAAGCCTCTTCCTCCGGACAACTGGTTGGCAGAGTATTCATACTTGGGATAACATGGTGATGCTGGACTCTCGCTCGATGATGCTTGTCCTCGGGGGCATGATGGACATTGGTCAATGTGATCGTTACCTCTGGGGTGAGGCGATCGCCACATCTACCGAGCTCGCGGAGCTCGGTGAGGTCCTCGAGGCTCGGATTCGTTCGACCAAGCATCTGATGTCCATCTGTGCGTCCGTCCGGTCAATGATTGGTGCGGGGCTAGAGATCAAGAGGATTATGGGACAGGAACCTGTAAATGGTCTTGGGGGATGAGTTAGTTATCGATCGACACATGTCGATCTTTTTATTTTTATCACTTATCGTATCTCTATCCCGTTTTTATTCTTCTTCAGCAAACCTTCTTTGATCAGGTCTGAAACACACTGAGAAACTTTTTTGGTGTCGGTATTAATTTTTGATAATTCTTTCTGCTTGGAGGGACCGTTTTCGAGTATATATTTTAAAATTTTTCCTCGTAGCTCCCGATTCGAGCCTTTAAATTTACTTTGTCTGACGTGATGGCTACTTTTACGACTCGGATTTATCTCGGTCGATTTGAGATGTGCTCCATAATCCATGAGCGCTCCGTACCATTCTCGAGGTTGAGTGTGATCGAGATGTTTTTCGATGAGAGGAAGGATTTTGCTGTCAGCTACTTTATCTCGACTGTTTTTAAAAAAGTGATGGATGAAAACTGAGCGGATATTGGTTTCGATAAAGACTGTCGGTTTGTTGAATGCAAAAGCTACGATAGCGTGTGTGGTGTAGTGGCCGATGCCAGGAAGCTCGTCGAGTGCCTCGGGATCATCTGGAAGCTTGCCAGCATATTTTGAGACGATTATTTCCGCCGATTGTTTTAGATAGAGCGCACGTCGATTGTAGCCGAGACCTTGCCATTCTTTGAGGACTTTCGAGAGTGATGCTTTGGCGAGTGAGTTGAAGTCGGGGAAGGTTTTTATGAATGCGTTAAATTTGGGAATGACTCGCGGCGCTTGGGTCTGCTGGAGCATTATTTCTGAGACGAAGACGTGATAGGGTGTCGGATTTTCTCGCCAGGGGAGGGGGCGCTTGTTTGCTTTGTAGAATTGCCAGATGAGGGAGGAGAAGGAGGGCATGGCGGATTTTACTTGATCAACTGATATTTTAAATTTTGTGCGAACACAGCTTCGTTGTCAGCCAGCTCGATTACAGGGTAGCCAACTTTATTTCTAAAGTCTTCAGTCTCTTGTTTCAGGTGTGGTTTGAAATGAGGAAATATCGATATGTTTGTTAGATCAAATCCCGTTAAGTCTTTTAGGTTAACTTCGTTTTTGTCCCCTTCGCTACCCCAACTAGCAATTTCGATACTTGGCCCAGCCATAATACTTCCGGCACTTACTCCGATATAGATAGTATTTTTATTCTTCACAGAATCTAATATAAATGTATCAATTTTGCTAGACCTCATCCTTTCTAGAATTGAGAAGGTGTTTCCTCCACAAACATAAATCACATCGTACTGAGACTGATCTTTAAACTCGTTTTCTTTCAGATTAAAAGAAGAAACCTTTTTAATCCCCAAATCAAACAATTCTTTTTTTGATTCATCTACATAATATTGCTCGTTCTCATTTTGAGTATATGCGATCATGAGCACAGAACAATCACTGGCTTTTTTGGGCAAAATAGAAATAAAAAAATCTGAAATCTGTTTGGTTGCTAGTCCTGCTGAGGTGAGTAGTAGTTTCATGTTAGGTTGGGTGCTTTTAGAGGAAGGAGGGGGGATTAACGGTCGCTACTCGACCAGTACAAGTAATGAGGGGGGGGAATTTCGAAGCTTACAGCTTCAGTACCCCGATTGGATTTTTTCTACGCCCTAAAGGCTAGAAAAAATACTCAATCGGGCTTCGAATCCCCCACGAACATGCTCCCAAGCATGTTCTCCCCTTCCGCGCGAAAATTGTAAACAATTTTGGCTGGCGGAAGGGGGGGGATTCGAACCCCCGAGGGGGTTTAAAGCCCCTGCCTCTTTAGCAAAGAGGTACGTTAGACCACTCTGACACCCCTCCGTGGGTAGGGTAACCTTAGCATGTTTGAAGGTTTTTTTCTAGTGGCTGTTTTTCTTTAATTTCAAAGGCTAAACGTAACGTTTAGCCTTTGAGCGTGCCTCTGTAGAGCCGTTTCTTGAAAATGCCAAAAACACCCAAAAGAGCTATTATTTTCTAGTGAGCCACCGCCAGACAGGTTACTTTCCTTGCCCCCGCAGACAGAAGTGCTCGGCGAGCCTCCTCGAGTGTGCTCCCGGTGGTAGTCACATCGTCTATCAGGATAAAAGTTTTTCCATGGACAAGAGATGCCATTTTCTCCGGCACCTGAAAACATCCACGGACGTTTTTAATTCTTTTTCGACGATCAGAAATAGAGGTCTGGCTCGGCGTGTCTTTTATTTTTTCTAAAAAATGCGGAACAAAGGTGAAAACATTTGCCGTATCTATTTTCATAATCGCTTTGGCAAGCAGTTCTCCTTGATTGAACCCTCGTTCCTTGCGGCGTTTGCTGGAAAGGGGAATCGGGAGAAAGAAAATATGGTTGGATGACGCCGATGAGTGACTTTCAAAATCATCTCCGGCTAGAGTAATCATTTCTTCATACATATGTTCCGCGAGGAGACCTGCGATTTTCTTGTTGCCGCGATATTTGAGTTGCCAAATCGCTTCCCGCATAAGTGGAGTGCGGTAATTAAAAATAGCTTCGACTACCGGACTGTCGGTACCGATACAACGTTCAACTTTTGTTAGAAATTCGAGAGTAGAAAGTGCTTCGAGTGCCTTGAGTTCGGGATTTCTGGGAAAAACGATTTCCAAGAGAAATGTTGAGATGCCTCGTGCGCGTTCTCTGAGCTTTGTGGTATACTTCACTACATAAGTATAGTCTTTCATGAGCATTTTCCAAAATATTTTTTCAATGTTTAAAAGCAGTGACCCGAGTGTGCTGGGTATAGACATCGGTTCCTCGTCGGTCAAGGTGGTGCAGATCAAAAAGAAAAAGGGACGGGCAGTGCTCGAAACCTATGGTGAGCTCGCGCTTGGTCCATATGCGGGAGTGGAGATCGGACGTGCTACCGCTCTGCCGACCGAAAAGATTGTTGAGGCACTGCTCGACATTCTCAAGGAGTCAAAAACTAACACCAAAAAATGCGGTATCTCGATCCCGCTCGGCGCGAGTCTGATCAGTTTTATCAAGTTGCCACCGACCGATCCAAAAGATTTGGCGACCATGATACCGATCGAGGCACGCAAATATATTCCTGTGCCGATTTCTGAAGTGGCTCTCGACTGGTGGGTGATTCCAAAAGAAGAGCAGGATTTTCAGGACACACCGGGAGGAGAAAATAAGTCTCCTGATCGTGACGGAGTAGATGTTTTGGTGGTAGTTATCCACAACGAAGCAATCGCTAAATATCAGGAAATTAGTCAGCGTACGGCACTCGAAGCATCATTTTTTGAGATTGAAATTTTCAGTACTATTCGGTCTGTTGTTGATCAGGGCATTCAGTCACAAATGATTTTTGATATGGGTGCAAGTTCGACGAAGTTGTATATTATTGAGCGCGGGGTGTTACAAAATTCTCACACTATCAGTCGCGGTTCACAGGACATCACACTCGCGATATCAAAAGCACTGGGGATAAGTGTGGCGGAAGCGGAGACCATGAAGCGCACCTATGGCCTAAAAGACCCCGAAAAGAAAGAGCTTTCTGAGAGTATTGCCCTGACACTCGACTTCATTTTTTATGAGGCCAATCGAGTGCTTTTGAACTACCAAAAGAAGTACAATAAAACCATCGGAAAGGTGATTTTAACAGGCGGTGGCGTGCTTTTAAAAGGTTTTGATGAGCTAGCAAAGAGCAGTCTCCAGTCGGAAGTGATTCTCGGCAATCCGTTTGGCAAAGTGGAGACTCCGGCGTTCCTTGAAGAGGTGTTGAAAAATGCCGGTCCGGAATTTGCCGTGGCTATGGGAATCGCTCTCCGAAAGTTGCAAGAAATTGAATAGCATTTTAGAAAAGCACATAGTATAATAGAGGGAGTTATGGATACTAGATTTCAAACATCGTTTATCCCCAAAAAACCCATCGTTGGCAGTGATGCTGTGTATAGCTCCGCACGAGTCAGTGCTTTTTTCGTAGTTGCTTTGATATTATTTTTGACTTCTGTCGCTTCTGCGGCTGGGGTGTATGTTTATGAAAAGACACTCGAAAAGGCCAATCTCGAAAATGATAAAAAACTTGGTGAAAAGGAGAAGAGTTTTGAGCCGGCGACCCTCAGTGAGATACAAGTTCGAAATACTCAGATTAATGCGGCAAAGGATATCTTGGCAAAGCATATCGGGGTGTCTGATTTTATGAAAGATCTCAGCACGCTGACGCTTCAGAGTGTTCGGTTCAAGACGTTTGATTACAAATATACATCTCCAGAAAAGATAACCCTTTCGATGAAAGGAGAAGGGCGTGACTTTAGGTCAGTTGCTCTCCAGTCGGATATTTTTGCAAAAAAGAATACTATCTTCAAAGATCCGATAGTTTCAAATCTTGCCGTAAATACTGACGGTACCATTGATTTTGATTTTACCGCATCTCTCGTGCCTAGTGTTGTCTCTTACAAAGCAGTGCGTACTACGAGCGCCCCTTCGACCACCGCAACCCCTACTACGAGGAGTGGTGCTCAGGCAACTTCGACTGCTAGTCAAAATAATATTGCTCCGGTGTCGAGTGTTGGCACTGGCTTGAATAATAGTAATCTACGATGAACAAACTTATCTTTCCAATCATTTTAATACTGGCCGCGATAGGTATTTTTGTCACGTTTACCCAGCCACACTATGACACAGTAAGGGAGCTGATGTTGCGCAGCCAAGATTATCAGAAAGTTTTTGCTGATGCGGATGGTCTACTTCGCAAAAGAGACAGCTTGACCATCGACCTCAACAAAATCCGTCCGAGTGACAAAGCTCGTATTTCAAAATTGATTCCAGACTCGATAGACAACGTGCGGTTGGTTATCGATATCAATGACGGTATTACTTCTCGATATGGTGTCGGTATAAAAAATATTCGTTTTGAAACTCCTCCGGAAGACAAAACTACGCCAGCAGGTCAGGCAGTGGCCGCTACGACAGTGGTTTCTAAAACAGCCAGAAAAGATGTTCCGACCATTACAGAAAACAAAGATTACAATTCTGTAACACTCAATTTCACCATCGTAGCACCATACAATACATTCTTAAAAATACTTCGCGATCTCGAGTCGAGCCTGCGTATCGTTGATGTCACTGCTATTTCATTCCGGTCTACTGATGCCAGTGATGTATATCAGTATGATTTGGGAATCAAGACCCACTGGTTGAAATAAATCATAATTATCTGAACATGGAAAACAATACTAAAAAAACAACCACCACCGTCGTCATCGTCATCATACTTTTGATTGTGGCTTTTGGAGTTTTTGTTTTTATGAAAAGCAGTAGTAACACTTCTACCACAGAGCTGTCAGTTGAGCAGACCAATCTTCTCGCTCAAAATGCTCGTGCGGTAGAAGTGGGAAAGCGTTTACTCAATCTACTTCGACCATTTAACAATCTTGATATTGACAACAAATTTTTCGATGATGCTCGATTTAAGTCACTAGTTGACTTTAGTGTTGAAATCC
>SCTV01000030.1 GCA_004298345.1 Patescibacteria group bacterium | reverse complement strand
ATCTCCACAGTAAGTAAACTCACAATTGATCAGTTGAAGGTAATCACCCTTTGTTATCTATTGAGATACACTAGCTACAGCGGGATCACCTCCTGGGAAACATTTCAGGGTTACCTGAATACTCATGTAAAACCATTTATTGGGTTCAAAAATTCAAATGCTCAATTCCAACATATTGAGTATGCAGGTTGCGGAAGTATTGGAATTGGCGGTTGGAACTTGATCGAGATATATAGACAAGAATATTCTTTCCTATTCTTGAATCTAATCGAAAAGGCGAAAATCGAAGATTTGAATTTACCCGAAGAAATTAAAGTTGAAATCCTAAGACTTGATATTACTGAAGACAAATATTTTGTTAAGATGCGAAATAAAACAGATCTCGAGAAGTACCTAAAAGACAGAGGACTTAAGGAGGAAATGGTCACTCAATTTTTGTCGCTTTATGAACGGAATATCAAAAATATAGATGAGGTTAAGAAAAAAATTCAAGATGAAACAGACATAGGGAAAGAACTGGTAGATTTGTGGGAGGGTAGGGCAAATATTTCACACCTCTCACTTACTTCTGTAGGTATAGCTATTGGAGCAAGCTATTTCGAACAAACAGTAGGCCAGAAGGTAGATATAGATATTTGGATAAATTAATCTGTTATTGAATAGTCAACAGCATTTCTCCTTTTATCAGACTTCGGTCTTGGTACCTCAAACCATTCAGTATGAACTTTGTAGATAGTTTTTAGTTTTGATATACTTTTATCAAGGCCATTGAATTTGACACATACTCTGGTTTCAAAGTTTTGAATATCAGACCTGCAAGTTTTTGAAAAAATATGTCAAAAATAATTACCTATAGATATGATAGAGAGTACGGATATTGTCAAATAGAGTTGGTGTCTGGAGAAAAAGTTTTATTATCAGAGGCTGTTGATTATATTAAAATATTAAAATTGTCCCTCGGTTTTATACCCATTGATACTATTTGGAAATGGCATAGGACAAATGATCCAAAAGAACCTGTCCTCCGAATTCTGAATAATTATTCGAATGAAAGTTTCTTTGACTCGCTGGTGAAGGAAATACGAAAATATTCTTCTGTCGATGAAATTAGGAATAAGTTTGGCAAATAGAATTGGAGAGACCTATGTTTGAAAAGATTTTATCTAAGCTTAAGCTCTCGAGAGTCACATCAACTACTATCCATTACTTTCTATAAGTATAAGACACCCCAAGTGCTCTCAGAACACTCTGCTTAGGAAACTATTGGTTTTTGATATAAAAATGTTAGAATATATCATGATATGCTTAGTATTTATAAATTAATTAAAATAACAATATGGGAGGAGCAGAAATAGCAGGAGTCGCGTTTTTGATAGGAATTATAATTATGGCGGTACAACATCTAAAAGGCAATAAAAAGGATGGTGCTAGCAAGTAAACTGATGAAATATCCATATATCCCTAATAATAAGGTACATTTTGTTAAAAATATAAAGGTTTCATTTGAGAAGGTTTGCACGCTAGTAATTTTAACTAGTGTTTTTCTGTTTACGCAGACTGCTTTTGCATCTTATGTTGGGGGCAGTCAAACTTGGAGTGAGTCGGCTATAAGAGACATTGTTAAGGATGAACTCAAGGGTACTGATATTGATAGTGTAAAAAGTATTATAAAACAGGAGTCTGAAGATTTTGAACAAAAACTTGAAATAAAGATAAATCAGCAACAAAACAATTTCATAGAGATAATCGGGTTATTTGCTGCGGTACTCGCCTTAATAGCTGTGGATCTTAGTATAATAAGAACCGCCAAGAATTTTAAAGAAGCCCTTTGGTTAATGATAGCGTTCACGATTTCTTTATTGTTATTTGCTACCCTTATACATTTATTTTTTCAGACTTAGTTTTTTAATAGACAAGGTTGAGCTGTTCTTAATAGAATTGTACCTTCATTCTCTTTTTTGTAATAAGCCCTCACCATCTGCGTCTGTATTGTGTCGCGTGGTAGTATACCTTAGGTATCATTATTTTAAAATCTCATCTAAATCAATAGAATTTTAGTCGAGTTAATTGGAAATAGATTGGTGAGTTGATATAATGAAAATTATCAACAGTAACTATAAAACAAATTTATGGCAACAAAAAACAACAAAAATACAGGTAATTATGTGGACGGGTTTGTGTTCGTGGTTCCGAAAAATAATCTGGCGGAGTATCGTACAATGGTATGACTAAAAAAGTTATTTCAGGCGGCGTAGTTCATGATTTTCCGGCAGATTTGCGGAAGGCGTTATCAGCTGACCGAAAGGCTTTAATGGCGTGGGAGGATATCACGCCACTCGCGCGCAATGAGTGGATTTGCTGGACTATATCCGTCAAGATGTCGGAGACGAGAAAGGATCACATCGCTAGGGCCATTTCGAAACTCAAAGAGGGAATGCGACGACCTTGTTGCTGGATCGGCTGTGTTCATCGCACTGATAAACCGATAAGTCCGTCGGTAAAGCATATACTCAGCAAAAAATCCAAGTCAAAATAGTTTTGGTTGCTGTTCTGTAATAAGCTCTCGCCACCCCCGTCTATACTATGCTACGTGGTAGTATGTCTATGTGTTCGTCTATTTATTAATTATTTAATATAAAAATATATGGCTAAACTTAATCCGTTTCTTAGATTTAATAATGGTAAGTGTCGCGAAGCGATGAATTTCTATCAAAAGATTCTCGGCGGGGAACTTTATTTTATGATCGTCAAAGAAAGTCCGATGGCCGGCGAAATGTCATCCGATAAACAGGATTTGATTATGCACTCAAGTCTCACCAAGGGCGGATGGATGCTGATCGGGTCTGATATGATGCGCGACAAAGCGGTGGTCGGTGACAGCGTCGGACTATCTCTCGATTGCGAAAGTGAAAAAGAAATCAAGATGATTTTCGATAGTCTTTCTCAAGGTGGGGAAGTCTTCATGCCTCTCGAGGACGCGTTTTGGGGTGCTCTGTTTGGTATCGTTATAGATAAATACGGAGTAGAGTGGATGCTAAACTACCAGAAGACTCCGATGAAAAAATAGTAAGAACATCAAGGTTGAACCTTGATATTGCAGGTTTATATATCTTTATGAGAATCCGTGCTTTAATGGAGGTATGAAACTCATACTTATTTTCGCACTGGGACTCGTGGTAGGATTTATTTTGGTAACAAAGAGTATGAAGCGACGATTGTCTGGTAAGACGGGCGAGTCCTGCAATTTACACAATGATGGCCAGACAGAATTGAAAGAAAAAAGAAAAGCAGAAATTATGAGACTGTTTGATGCACGAGCGGAGGTACGAAATGCCGAAGTTGAGACACTTTTCAGTATATCTGATGCCACCGTGACCAACTATCTGAGCGAGCTTGAAGCGGAAGGGAAGATTGTCCAGGTAGGTATTTCTGGTCCTGCTGTGTCATATAAAAAGGTAATCGGCTAAGCCCGTGCTTAGCCGATTACTAGCCCTCTGTTGAGCCATTCTATAAAACAGGGTTTTTGCTAAAAAATAGCCCAAAATAGGATGATTACCCTCGATATGCTTCTTCCAGTTTTTTGATATCAAACTTTTTCATCTTGAGAAAAGCTT
>SCTV01000029.1 GCA_004298345.1 Patescibacteria group bacterium | reverse complement strand
TTCTCAACGGTTTTTTATTTCCAATACTTGACAAAACCATATCGAGTCTGTACTGTGTCTAACAGTAGTAATCAACGTTCCCAAGCCAAAAAATCTATGAGTGTCGAAGAACTGCTCAGACAAGTCAAAAGGGTAAGCACCTGCAAGAAGACCGGCGAGTTGCGTCTCGCGCCGGTAGTAAAGCTCCAGGACGGAGACACGCGCAAAATCCTCTTCGTTGACCGCCTGGACGTAAAGGGTCAGGAGCCTGAAGTTCACTTTATCATTCGGGACAAACACATGAGAACCACCGGCTGGAGACCCCTCGGTGAGTTTATGTTCCCCCAAGACTAAGCCCGATTACCCTCCCCCCGATACAATCGGGTTTTTATTTTTACAAATTTATTAGCAAGAACCATCAATCCATCTCTGTCAATTGTATTTTTCTGAAAGAGGAGTACTATTTTAAGTAGAGAAAACGTAGTGGTTGCGAAAAGTTTTAAAGTTGCGGAACAAAAACGAAAATCGTCCGCCAAATGGCGGACGATTGTTCCAGGTCATAATTCTCTAAGCAATACTTTTAATACGGATACCAAAAGCTAAGCAAGTTTCCTAGGATAACCCCAGAAAGGTTACCGAAGTAACAACCAGAATGTCCTGAGATAAGAGTCAGAAAGCCCCGCGAAGGACTCAATTGCTTAGAGATCTATGACTTGGAATTTCAAAGCCTTATTAGCCACAAAAAATGGCCTTATTTAAGGCTCTACCCCTTAGTCTAGCATATAATAGTTTCAATGTCAAGCCCCTCCCTTCACAATTCACCTGCACCCGAAAAAAACGGCTCAGATGAGGCGTATCTTGACCAGACCCTGAGACCCGACAAGTGGGCCGAATACATCGGCCAGAAGAATATCAAGGATAATCTCCACATCCTCCTTACCGCCGCCAAGGGACGCAAACACCCCCCAGAACACATCCTTTTTTACGGTCCACCAGGACTCGGCAAGACGACGCTTGCGCATCTTATCGCAAAAGAGACTGGCGCGCAAATCAAAATCACCTCTGGCCCCGCTATCGAGAAAGTCGGCGACCTTGCCTCTATCCTCACCAATCTATCCCACGGAGATATTTTATTTATTGACGAAATCCATCGCCTCAACAAAACCATCGAGGAAGTGCTCTACCCTGCTATGGAATCCGGCTCGCTCGATATCATCATCGGCAAAGGCCCGTCTGCACGCACCATCCAGCTCGAGCTCCCCGCTTTTACTTTGATCGCTGCGACCACTCGTATTGCCATGCTCTCTTCCCCACTTCGGTCACGATTTGGTGGAGGAGTTTTCCGCCTCGAATTTTATAGCCAAGATGAGATCGAGCAAATCATTTCTCGCTCGGCACAGATTTTAAAAATTAAGCTTGAAAAAGATGGCGCGCAAGAGATCGCAAAGAGAAGTCGCTTTACCCCTCGTACTGCCAATTATTTCCTCAAACGCTGTCGAGATTTTGCTGAAGTGCATGGTACCGGCGTCCTCGACAAAGAAAGTGTAGAAAAAGCCCTCTCACTCCTTGGTGTAGACAATGTCGGCCTTACTTCTTCAGATACTGCTCTCCTCAAAACCATGGTTGAGAAATTTGGAGGAGGCCCAGTCGGACTTAACACTATCGCAGCCGCGCTCTCAGAGGAGCAGTCTACTATAGAAGAGGTACACGAACCGTATCTAATACAACTCGGCTTCCTCGAGCGTACTCCAAGGGGGCGTACAGTGACAACAAAAGCGTACGAGCATTTGCACATCAAAGGTTCACCGAAGTTGCTCTAAATTAAAAAGCGACTTGAAAAAGTCGCGCTACTGGCCGAGCCAAGGAAATACGACGCGGTCCAGCCAGACACAAAAGAGTGCGGTGGCAAAGCCAAGGACAAGGGCTGTCCGTGCACCCTTTGCGGTGAGCAATGGCCCAAACCACCTCTGCATACACGGAGGATATTTGGACTTTGGATCAGGTGTAAACACAATGAACAAGGAGTTGAGTTAGAACCGCTTTGTAAAGTATACCACAACAAAATCCCCCGCACATATGTGCGGGGGATTTTGTTTTATCTATCTTCGCTTGCTTCGCTTTGTCGCCTTCTTTGCTGTTTTTCGCTTTGCAGTTTTCTTTGATCGCTTTGCTTTCTTTTTCTTTGCCATAATGAGTGTAGTCTGTAGACATTAAATAATCTTACCTAATAAAAGTATATAAATTATTTTTCCCGACCTTAGCACACGCTAAAATAAAAAATAATTTACATTGACTAAAAACAGTATGTGCTTATCTACAGAAAATACAATAAAAAATATCTCCAAACTGTGGACAACTTTTAAAAAAAATGATGCGTGAAATAAAAAACCGCCATCGTAGACGGCTTGGCTAAGACTTGGACCATTCGCTCGGCTCAGCATAACTGAGACCAGAGAACGTTTGACGCTTCCGCTTGTGGGCCACTCCACAAGCGGAACACTGCCGAAGCTCCACCTCCTCGTCAATATGTCCTGTATGCGGGTCCTGATGTCCGGTGGTGCTGTAACTAACCGACCACCACTTGCAGCACTCGTCGCAACGGTATCTGCGAATCACATACACGACAATTTTGACCAACAGCGACAGAGCGATGACAAGGAGGATATTCATCACAACCAGCCAGAGCAATTCCTTCATGATTTCAAGGGGTTCTACCTGAGACCACCGCTTCACAAGCGAAACAGTATCTTAGTATCTAATTCGGAACTATATAAATAATCTTCCCCGTAGTCAATAGCTCTGCCTCCACCATTTTGCTATGATACTAGCATCCCCTAAGGACTATTATCTATCAACTAAAAACTTCTTTTATGTCCGGACATAATAAATATTCAAAAATAAAACACCAAAAAGCTAAAACTGACGCCCAAAAAAGCAAAATCTTTACTAAAATGGTACGTCTGATTACCGTAGAGGCCAAAAAGGCGAAGGGCAACCTGAGCTCACCAGGACTGCGGGCGGCGATTGAAAAAGCTAAAACATTTAATACCCCAAACGACACTATCGATCGAGCTGTTAAAAAAGCCACTACAGACAATAGCGCTGCAATGGATGCCGTCACCTATGAGTCATACGGCCCAGGGGGATCGGCTCTTATCATAGAAGCGCTCACCGACAACAGAAACAAAACCGCACAAGAAGTGAAGTTTATTTTGAGTAAACACGGATCAGAGCTCGCAGGTATAGGTAGTGCTACATGGGCGTTTCAAAAATCACACGAAGGCTGGACACCAACCACGAC
>SCTV01000028.1 GCA_004298345.1 Patescibacteria group bacterium | reverse complement strand
CAGTACCGCGAGAGATTTTTTCATCTCAAACGTTTTTTCTATTTTTTCTACCTGCTTTTTGAGAAATTTGAGATGTGGAGCTATTTCTCGACGCAGAGATTCTACCGATTTTATATTTTCATCTGTCTTCTCGAGTTTTTTCTGACTCTCTTGTTTTTTGTATTGATACACTTTGAGACCGAGCGCATCTTCGATCATTTCTCGTCTCTCGCGGAGATTGGCATTGAGAATTTTATCCGCCTCGCCTTGGGAAATGATGTGGTGGCCTGATGCACCAATATGCGCGCCAGCGAGAAGCTCAATAATATCTTTGAGTCTGACCTGTGAGCCGTTGATGCGGTATTCGTTTGAAGAGTCTCGGTGTACCACACGTTCGATAGTAACTTCGTCAAAGTCTACGTTGAGTACGCGTTTTGTATTATCAAAAACCACTTTGACTGATGCTCTGTTTTGCCGGCCGAGGTCGCCTCCGCCATTGAAAATGAGATCCTCACCGCGCTTGCCTCGGAGTGACTTTATAGACTGCTCACCGAGCACAAAACGAAAGCCTTCGGCAACATTGGACTTACCGGAGCCGTTGGGACCTACGATACCCGAGATAGACGAAGTAAAATCGAGAGTTGATTTTTTAGCAAACGATTTGAACCCAGCAATTTCCAGACTTTTCAGATACATAAGGGTAATTGTAGCAAATTAGAGAAAAAGTGCATGTTTTATGCCTCATTTACTGCTATTGACAAAATACATCAACGGGTGTATAATTAGGTTTGAGCAGGAATTGAGGCATGTTGCTGAAAATTCGACTGTTCTTTGGAAACAAAGTAATGAGAAAGGAGTGTCTTATGACACTTAGTCCCGAAAGAATCGGTCAGATTGCGTTGATGGCACTGCAGAGCAAGCTGGAAGAAGGCGGTCTTAACTTGAATCCGAAAGAGATCAGGCGCCAGATCGCCAACCAGGCCAAGCAACTAGGCATCCCCGCAAACGAAATGGCCGAGTTTGCCAAAATTGTGATCGAGACGGCCTACAAGAAGGTCTTGGTCGAGCTCGATCAGATGTCAGTCAGGACGCCCCAGGACGAGAAGAAGTAATCGTCCACACCGGACAAGGTCGAAAAGCAACAGCTTTTCATAAAGGGGTAATTCCGATTTGTCAGTAGCCGATCTGCTTTGGCCGATCCGCGTAACACAAATCTAAGAGAATAAGAACCCTTCCTCTCCGCAGCTGTCAGTCCATTGAGATTGGCAGCTTTTTATTTTGCTTATTTACTCTTTGGTACGCTATACTACTCTCATGCTTATCAACAAAGGCTTCACTCCAAAACGAGAGCAAGGTGACAAGAGTCGCATCCCGCCCGGACAATACAAAACCGATGACTTCCCTGTCCTTTCTCTTGGGCCGACTCCGCATGTCGACACAAAAGACTGGTCACTTCGTGTTGAGGGGCTAATAGAAAAACCGATGAAGTGGAATTGGGAAGAGTTTGCCAAACTTCCGCTCGAAGATGTGGTGCGAGATATTCATTGTGTCACCAAATGGAGCAAGCTCGACTCAAAATGGCGCGGAGTATCACTCGATTATATTATGAAAGAAGTTGGGGTAAAACCAGAAGCCAAATTTCTCATCGCGTATTCAGATGACGGATACAGTACCAATATTTCACTCGAGGATATCGTCGGTGGCAAAGCGTGGATAGCAACCTCGTATGATGACGGCACGATCCCGGATGAGCACGGTGGCCCCGCACGCCTCCTCATCCCCCATCTCTATTTTTGGAAAAGTGCCAAGTGGGTGGCAAAGCTCGAGTTTGTTGCAAACGACGCGCCCGGTTTCTGGGAAGTCCGTGGCTACCACAACCACGGTGACCCGTGGAAAGAAGAGAGGTATTCAGATTATTAAAATCACGTATGGAAATTCCTTCAACTAATATAAATCAATCCGTTATCGCTCTTGGGCAACTTCTTTTGCAATTTGGTCAGACTGATCGATTTTCCTACCATAAGGATGGGGTTACTCGAGAATCTGACAGCGACCACACAGTAATGCTTGCCATTCTTACATGTGCTTGTGCAGAGAAAATTGCCCCTGAGCTCGATCGTGGCAAGATTGCTCAATTTGCCCTTGTGCACGATTTGGTCGAAGTACACGCCAAGGATACACCCACCTTGCGACCAATGAACGGTCACGAAAAACAGAATAAAAAGAATCGGGAAAAATTGGCTCTTGAAAAAATCGAGAATGAATTTGGCACAATCTTCCCGTGGATTACAAACACCATCCATGAATATGATTCAAAAACCACACCTGAAGCTCGATTTGTAAAAGTACTCGATACGATAGCTCCTAGAATCACGAGTGTTCTCAACAAAGGCGCCACCGAAAGAGAAATGGGCATTAACTCAACAGAACTAGAGTCTATTAATCAACAACAGCGAGCACAAATTTTGGACTACATTAGCGAATGGCCAAAACTTATCGAGATATGGGATTATTTATCGACAGAAGCTGTTCGAGGATTAGAATCTAAAATATAATTATATGTCCACCTGGCTCATCGGTACACTAGTGTCGTCAAAAATGGTAGCGGAGAATGTAAAATCTCTGACCTTTGAGGTGCCGAAATGGCCTGGGCACAAAGCCGGACAACACTGCGACATTCGACTGACCGCAGAAGATGGCTATCAGGCGCAGAGAAGTTACTCCATCGCTAATGCACCTGAAACCGGCTCTACAAAAGTCGAGTTTGGTGTACAAATTTTAGAAAATGGTGAAGTTTCTCCCTATCTCTGGAATATGACGCCTGGCGATAAAATTGAAATCAAAGGACCGCTCGGTGGACACTTTGTGTGGAGTACCGAGATGCCGGGACCACTTGTACTCATTGCCGGTGGTTCTGGTATTGTGCCACTCATGGCGATGCTTCGGGAACATGTGAATCGCAGAGAAAACGGTACCGAAGCAAAAAGAGATGTGGTCTTGCTTGTCAGTGCTCGCACCAAAGAG
>SCTV01000027.1 GCA_004298345.1 Patescibacteria group bacterium | reverse complement strand
TGGTTTTTTCAATATAAAGACAATGTGATGGTCGTCTACTTTGTGTACCGTCACACCGTCCCAGTTGGCCCGCTTTGGACTTTTGATAGCAGGGTCTTGTATTTTTTGAATAGTAAATTCAACATCCTCTGCGGTGACTGGGGCATCGTCGTGGAAGAGAGCGGTCTTGCGCAGGATAAATGAGTATTCGAGCCCGTCAGGTGAGACCGTGTAGCTTTCCGCAAGATCGGGTACGAGCTCTCCGTGGGTGTTTACTTTGAGGAGGCCTGAGTAAACGAGAGTGGTCAGGTCGCGGTCAGCATCGCCGAGAGCAAGGACGGGGTTGATAAAGCGCGGAGTGCCGATGATGCCTTCCTCGAGTGTTCCACCAAGAGCGGGTACTTCGACCATGAAAGACTTATTTACTTTTTGGAGCATGGTGAGCGCACTGACAGACAGGAGGACCAAGAAAAAGACAAAAGCGACCTTCTCGGTCGGTGAAAATTCTGCAATAGCAGAAACCACTTCTTTTTTCCAAAAGTTTTTTGCTGATTGTAATAATAAAATATCGTTGTCGTTCACAAGAGTAGCAATCTTTCAAAGATTTTTGAAAGCTCGCGGATTAAATTAAAGTAACACTATAATTAGAGGGTATGGTGAATAATTGTCGCGTGTGACAGCTGACAGATTATTTGAGAATCAATGCAAGAAATGCTGAGATGACAAACAAGATCGCGATCACAATACTTGCGATAAAAAGGGTTTTTTCGAAACCGCGTCTTGTGTGGAATGCCGAGCTGAAATTGTCCCCGCCGCCAAAAGCACCTCCGAGTGAGGCGCTGGTTCTCTGAAGCAAGATAGCTATCACTAGAATGACAGCGAGCACTATCTGTGCGTATGGCAACACGAGGGCAATTTGATTCATCCCAGAGAGTATAGCAGAAAAGGGAATGGGAGGCAAGCCCCCGATTTATAAGGAGCGAAGCGACTATATAAATCGAGAGCACTGAGGTATCTCCCTCGGTGAAGGCCAATAAAGCGAAGCAACCTTATCAATCCGTTTTTTCTTTTGGGTTTCCACGGAATTTTCAGTAGAAAATTCCGTGGAAACGAGCCTTTTTACCCAAAAATACTAAAAACCACCCAAAAATGAAAACGGCTCTATAGAGGCCTATTTAACGGCTCATCATTACGTTCGTAACGAGTTTTGCTAAACTCGTTATCTTCGTCGTCTCCACTCCTCGAGCCGTTAAAATCAGTCAACCTAGCAGGTTGACTGATGTGTTATTCAGCTATTTCTTATCCCCACCCACCCTTGCCTAAAACCTCTGGGGGGGGGGTATACTTAACCAGTTGCCTTGTGTACAACTTTGTTGCAAAAAGCACAAAAAGGTATACTATAGAGCATTAGTAGTCTTTATTATTATAATCATCAATTTATCAATGAAAAAAGCCTTCGGTTTAGCCATTTTTGGTCTCATTTTCTCGTTTAGTGCGGTACTCGTCATTTCTCCGGTTTCTGCCCAAACAGCTTCGGAGACCACTACCACGACTGTTTCCTCTGAAGACGAAGCTACTCTGATCGCTCAGCTCGAGACGATTTTACTGCAGCTTATCGAACAACTCAAGGCTCGAGGTTTTGTGATTGATGCAAATGGTAATCTAACGCGAGCGACCCCGACCAATCCAGAGCAACCTATCGATAATAGCGGTGCTTTTTGTTACAACTGGACAAAGGATTTGAGTGTTGGGTCAGAAGGTCCTGATGTCGTAGCTTTGAATGAAGCTCTCTCTCAGGAAAATATTGCCGACAGAGTTATTGAAAAAAGATCTTACTTCGACGAAGCAACCGCCTCTAATATTGTTAACTTCCAAGCAAAATACGGCATCATAAAGACCGGTTTTGTCGGTCCTATCACTCGAGCAAAGTTGAATAGTTTGTATGGATGTTCGCCGGTAAATGATTTTCTTGATGTTAGCACCGCAACCAAACTTAGTATCGTAGATTACGCTGGCGTTGCAGACACGCTTTACTTGGCTGTGTACAATACATCTGGAGAGGTAGTGCCTCTTGATACATATAATTTCCCAAACATCGCGACGGGTAATTACACTGTCAAATCAATGTATCGAGACCGAAATAATCGTTACGAATATCTTTCGGCAGAAGTCGCTGTTGCCTCTGAAGAAATTAAAATTAGTAACCCTCGTAAGGGAACCAAGCTCAGTAACGGAGCGGTTGTATTTGATACTGCCGACTCTCAGCAGACTGAAATCAGAGCATCTATTTTTGGAAAGTATTTGAAAGTCGAAATACGCGAATTGGCAGATATGGGAAGAGCAGCTGAAACCTTTTTGGTTAATCTAAGTCAGGATAACACGAGTATTGTACCCTCACTCGGTCTAGGGATTGGTCCGTACTTCAACAGTAATCCAGGAAATTACCTTCTCACGGTAAACAGCCAAGATACAGAGGGCACTATCAGAGAGCAGGACAGATTCAAGTTCATAGTCAACAATGATCACAAGAGTTTTACGCTCAGTGAAATACGGGTTGTGGAACCACCTCATCCAAGCTTTCCTATGGAGCTAACTTCTTCGTCAGTTTCAAGCGATCTTAGTGGAGAGTATGTGGATTATAGAGTTATTTTTGACGGTACAAGGGTTGATCCAGTCGGAGTTACTTTGGAGTTTGCGTGCTCACCAAAAGTATCGTGGAGTCCTGTTGGAGTTACTAATATAGAAGTAAAAGATAATATTACCTGTACCAATTTCCCAGATAATAATACCGGTGTTGATATGCAAAGAATTAGCGATGGTGAATATAGATCGAGTATACGTTTTAACAATACAAGCTCGCAGGCACAAAATGTAAAAGCTGTTGCTAAGGCCTACGGTGGTGTAAATGGTAAGACAGTCGTTTCTTCCGCAAAAGACTTCAGAGTTGTCCCTCCAGGTGAAATTTCTGTTCCGGTCGGCGCACAGGTCAATGCAGAACTTCTCCGAGAAACTGGCGACAAAGCAGGTCAGTGGTACACCTTTAGAGAGGATGGTACAAAAGACTGGGTCTGGAATATGTATCTCAATTTGAAATCTCCAAAGAAAATCAAGGCGATAAGTATTCGTCATGACAGCCCAAACACTTCTGGCGAAGCGTGGTCTACCGGTTCGAGTCAGTCGCTTCTCGGTAAGCTACTCTACCCACTAGTGGTGACTACCAAGGATGGCGTACAGCTCAACTCATCCTATGATCAGCCGTACTCGGCAACAAGCCCATCTCCAGCATATGGAAGTTTTGAATTTCCAGCTGGAAGCTATACTCTCAAGCTCTATGGAAACACCGGCAAAAAGCCTTTTGATGGAGGCAAAATTATTGTAGACTTTACCGATGGAACTTCTGTTTCAAGTATGATTTCTGCATCGGATTATGATCCGCTCAACCCAGTAACACCTCCATCTACCAGATCTCTTCGTATTACTCAGGACCCTTCGACACCGATAGGAAATGTGGTGGCGGGAAGTACCAATACACCTTTGTTTGCATTTAAAGCTGTTACTGGTACCGGTGATGTAAGAATGAATGGGGTAGTTGTCAGTATCGCGGGTGTAGATCCAAGTAAGCTATCAAACCTAAAACTCTATGCTGGTGGTGTACTCATTGCAGATGGGGTGCTGGGTGTCTATAGCGGTGGTTTTGCTAGAGACTATCAGTTTAATATTCCACAACCTCTTAATATTCAAACGAACTATTCGATGAATTTTGTGATCAAGGGGGATGTTTCAGCTACTGCATCTGGGACGATTACTCCTACCTTGGGAGGGCTACTTCATGATTATGGAAATGCGTTGTCTGTTTCGGGCCTAGGTCTTTCTGGAAATACGCTTACTATTACAGCTTCGACAAATACAACTCCTTCTCTAAACGTGGCTCTAGATAGCAGCACACCCGTAAGTCAGACTGTATCAGCCGGAACAGTGGGTGTGGAGTTCGCAAGAATAAGAGTAACTGCTGGTTCAGTGGCGGTAAACAATCTTAATAATATTCAGGTTGGGTCTGATTCGTTGAATGCAGGTCAAATTTTAACAAATCTTAGGGTGTTCGATGGAACAACTCAAATCGGTAGTACGGCAGGGGTACTTTCATACAATGGTTCGTATTACTTTGCTTGGATCCCAGTGAGCGGAGTCTCAATTCCAGCATTTACATCTAAAACCTTTAAGGTCATTGCGGATATTAACGCGAGCGCTTCAGGACCGATACGCGCAGGTATCGCGGGATGGAATTTCAGTGGTGCTGGGGCAAATGTAGTACCTTTCGGTACAGCCATATATGGAAATACACTGACTATTACCACAGGACCGACTACTCAGTCTTACATTCACGTTAACTCACCTAACGGAGGTCAGACATATACCCCTGCTGAACCACTTCAAATTGAGTGGTCATCTAGCGGTCTTCAGTCAATCGTATATGTGTACTTGAAGCGTATCCTTGCAGGGGGTGCGAGTGGATCTCTCTGTTATTTGGGTGCAGGACCATCCCACACGGGTCGTTACGAAAGATTGGTAAGCACTTTCCTTGGCTACCAGTGTCCAAATATTCCAGACACACTTACCGCAGGACAGTATAAGGTTTCTCTAATGCTCTCAAATGGTACACCTGCTCAGGCTATAGACGACATGATCGCAGGCAACGGTAATACAGTAGCTGATGAGAGCGACTCAGTTTTCACTATTAGTAGCTCAACACCTATGTCGGTAGCACCGACTATCTCATCAATCACCGCTCAATTTTCTCAAAACGGTACGGTGACGATTGCTGGGTCAAATTTTTCTCCTACTGAGAACTATGTTCAGATCGACAACACACCTGTAGGTCCGCTACAGTTTGGTCCGCTCGCTTCTACCCAAAATGGTACTGTTATTACTTTCGTTCCAGCAAGTATGACCACACAGATTTTGTCAGGCGGAGTTCACTCGGTCCAGGTTATTCGCAATCCGGGATATTATATAAGTAATACAGTAACAGCAACCGTACTTGTATCTGCAGTACCAACCACTCCTCCAACCATATCATTCAATATCAATGGTCAGTCTGCGACAACTGTGAGTCAGCTAAATGCTGGTACAAACATGAGTCTTACTTGGAATTCTACCAACGCCGATTATTGTGAGGCTCGTTCTGGAGGCTCATTTGATACTCTATGGACAGGAGAAAAGGCGCGAACTTCTGGTGCTCAGACCATCACTATCCCAGCTGAGATGAATGGTACCAAGACGATTGCTATTCAATGTCGAAACGCGGCAGGGTGGCAAGTGGTCACCGCTCTCTTTGCGGTAGTAGCGCCGGCTTCAACATCTGGTTCAGGAGGAATTCTCTTGAGTACTCCACCGGCTGATATTATTGTCAGTCCTGCTCCACAGCCTTCGACCGTAGCTCAGCCGACACTTTCTGCTTCACTTTCTCCTGTGTACGCTGATCGGGCAGGGAGGATCGGTGTCTTTGGTCCTGGTCCCGGTAACCCAAACGCTTCCTCCCACGGCAATGTCAATGACTTTGTTTGGAATACTTCACTTACTCTCGGCGCAGAAAAGACGATCAAGTCTATCGACATGAATCATAATGTTGGTGGGGAATATTGGTCAACAGTAAACGTGAACGCATATCCATTGGTGATTTTTTACAACGGCTCACAGGTAAACACTGCCTACGGTCAGACTCTCGGGACTTATGGAGCAGGTACCACCAATCTCGTGATCTATGCCCAGCATGAAAATCCATATTTTTCTGGAGGTACACTTAGGGTAACTTTTACCGACAACACCACCGTATCAGCGACCGTTCCGTCGTCTTCATTTAGTCCACAAGTACCAGCTCAGAGTGCCGCGGCGATAGATGCCATGTCAGATATTTTGAAGAGAATGTTGCAGCGGTAGGCGCCGATTTATATCCCCGATTTATAAAGAGCGGAGCGACTATATAAATCGAGCGGACCGAAGTATCCTCTTCGGTCAAGGCCAATAAAGCGAAGCAACCTTATAAATCTGGTTGACCAAAAAGCCCCAAAATTGCAGTAGCAATTTTGGGGCTTTTGCCTGAAAGGCTCAGCCGTGTACGGCTGAGCCTTTGTGCCAAATGAGTGCTCAAAATCATGAAAACCCCTTTTTTAATAAATGGCTCAAAAGAGCCATACTAAACGGCTAAGATCCGTGTTTAGCCGTTTAGTTTTTTTGACATGCAAACTTTGAGTACTAGACCCTAAAAACCTCTCTTCCTCGATAGACCGCTTTAGGCCTAAAACAATTTTACTCAATTGAACGGTACTCCGTTTTGAGTGTAAAATTGTTCGGCCGAGCGGTTTACCTAAATATGAAAGACTTCTCTTCCTCGATAGATCGCTTTAGGCCCCAATTCTTCCTCAAGTCTCAAAAGCTGGTTGTATTTTGCTACACGTTCACTTCGGCAGAGTGACCCTGTCTTGATTTGACCAGTACCGGTACCCACCACAAAGTCTGCGATAGTTGCATCTTCCGTTTCTCCAGACCGATGTGAAATGATTGAAGTGAAGTGAGCTTTCTTTGCCATGTTTATTGCATCAATAGTTTCGGACACCGTACCGATTTGGTTGAGTTTAATGAGGATAGAATTACCCGCCTTTTTTTCGATACCGGTCGCGAGGCGGGTGATGTTGGTTACAAAAAGATCATCACCAACTATCTGCACCTTGTCACCGAGTTTCTTGGTCATGAACTCATATCCAGCCCAATCGTCCTCAGATAGTCCATCTTCGATAGAAACGATGGGGTACTTTGCTACCCAGCTTGCATAGAGGTCTACCATCTCTGCACTGGTGAGGATTTTACTTTCACTGGCGAGATGATATTTGCCGTCTTTGTACAGCTCGGTCGCCGCACCATCGATAGCGATAGCAATATCTTTGCCCGCTTGGTACCCAGCTTTTTCTACGGCTTCGAGGATAATTTGGATCGCCGCCTCATTGTTTGGCAGTGATGGAGCAAAACCTCCTTCATCTCCGACAGATGTGTTGAGCTTGCGAGCATGCAAAATTTTCTTGAGGGCATGAAAGACTTCAGTGCCATAGCGGAGCGCTTCTTTGAAAGAGGGTGCACCGACCGGCATGATCATAAACTCCTGGAGATCGGTCGAGTTTTCGGCATGTTTGCCCCCGTTTAAAATGTTCATCATCGGGACAGGAAGCTGGGTGGCATTTTTGGTCTTTGCAATTTTATTAAAATATTTGTAGAGGGGAATACTCTGGCTTTCTGCTGAAGCTTTGGCAAAGGCGAGTGAGACACCGAGGATGGCATTGGCACCAAGTTTGCCTTTGTTTTCCGTGCTGTCGAGCGTGATCATGGTCTCGTCGATTTTTCTCTGGTCAAATTCTTTGCCGACCAGTGCTTTTTTGATAGTTTTGTTTACGTTTGCCACTGCTTTTTGTACACCTTTGCCACCGTAGCGTTTTTCGCCATCTCGAAGCTCCACCGCCTCATGACTACCGGTCGAGGCGCCAGAAGGCACTCCTGCTCGGCCAAAAGAACCGTCTTTTAGGGTTACATCGACTTCGACTGTTGGGTTACCTCGCGAATCAAGAATTTCTCGTGCTCTGATGTCTGCGATTTTTGACATTTTTTTATGCGCTATTATGTAAATAATTTCTCTCTTGTAGGATGATATAGTATACTATAGCGGTATCTATTTCAATAGAAAATAAAAGGTCGAATTTTCAGTAAGGTAACAATCGTTAATATATTTCAATATGGAAACAACAAATACAGCAGGTGCATGTGGGGGTGCAAACAAGTGCAAGATGGTTGGAGGGATCCTCGTGATCGTTTTCGGTCTCTTGTTTCTTGCAAAGGCTCTCGGATGGGTTTCAGCTGACACTGTAAATATGGTGTGGCCGATTCTTGTGATCGTTGCTGGAGCAGGTAAGCTCTGCCGATGCAAGAATTGTGCAGGAGGATGTGCGTCTTGTGCTAAGTAAGTAGACATGAAATATGTGTAGAAATAAATACCCGGCGCCAGTAGGCGCCGGGTATTTATGCTATACTATTTGCATTATACACATAAAACAATACCCATGGACACACTCATACATGCAGATATTTTCTTTTTCATTACTGCGATTGCGGTAGTCGTACTGTCTATCGGTGCTGGTATCGTGATCTACTACCTTGTGCGAATCTTGCGTCGTGTTGATGAGATTTCAGAAAAAGTCAGGGCGGAGTCTGATGAGATCGTTCGGGACGTAAAAGATTTCCGTGCAACGATGCGTTCCGAGGGTATCAAGGTGAAAACAGTTTTAGATATGTTTCTCGGATTTGTTAAAAAGGCAAAAAACATAAAGCCAAAAAAGGTGTCTGCAAAACTCGCAAAGATTAAGAGTGAATTGATAAAGGAAGAGTAAAAAGCTAAAGCTCTAAATCTCAATATCGAAATCCGAAAAATAAAAAACCGGTCACTAAGCCGGTTGAGCCACTGTCGGGAGCTCCGAGAACGGGTAGCAGTCGGATCGAGCTGGGTCGAAGTGGGTGACTCGACGTTCAACAAATACACAGTCGGTCTG
>SCTV01000026.1 GCA_004298345.1 Patescibacteria group bacterium | reverse complement strand
AAATGGTTGCTTACAATCATACTATAGAAAAAACGCTACAGGAGTACTCTATAAAGTATAGAATAATGACGTTTGTCGAAACAGGAACCTTTACGGGAAAGACAACTGAAATTGCTTCAAGAATTTTTAAATCTGTATATACGATTGAACTTGGTAAGGATTTATTTCAAAAAGTGAGGAAGAAGTTTGAGGGCACGAAGAACATTACTTGTCTCGAGGGAGAAAGTTCTCATGTTCTTGCAAAATTAATTCCGAAAATTACTGAGGATGCTATTTTCTTTCTTGATGCACATTGGGCCGGAGAATTATCGGTAAAGGGGAATTTAGATTCTCCATTGATGGAAGAGCTTACCATACTCTCAAAGAGAAATGTTACCAATCAAGACCTAATCATTATTGATGACGTAGGATTTTTCAATAAAAAGAGCTCTATTTTTTACCCAAATCCAAAAGCGGATTCGCTTTATTTTCCCAATGGAGGTCTTTTTGAATGGGATTGGAAGCACATAGATAAGCAGAAAGTATTAGACTTGTTTCCAGGTAAAAAGAGTGTTGAAATGGATGACAGACTATTCATTGGGGTCCGGTAATTTCTCTTAGACTCTCTCAAAGGCTCAGCGATAAATGGTGCTTGTGCCAGAGTATGTTATACTTTTCTCATGTGGCTTTTATACGCATTTTTGTCTCCGGCTTTTTATGCGATAGCAGAGATCTTCGATAACTTTCTGGTAAACAAGGAATTTCGTCACCCGATGACACTTGCTTTCTATTCCTCTCTTTTTAATGTTTTATTTGTTCCGTTTCTTTTTTATTTTTCACCACCGACACTTCCTCCACTTAGTACACTTCCTCTTTTTATTGGTTTGGGCTTAGTCGCTGTTGGATATTTGTATCCTTATTATTTAGGTCTTCGTTCAGACGATACCTCGATTGCAGTCTCTTTTTTTGCTGTGGGTCGTATTTTTGTACCGGTCTTGGCATTTTTCATCGTTGGAGAAGTTCTTGATTTTCAACAATATGTCGGTATCGGTCTTATCGTAATTAGTGTTTTTGCTTTAGCTTTACATCACAGTCGGGCAAAGTTTCGATTTAGTAAGGCCATGGGCTATATAAGTTGTGCCGCACTCCTTCTTGCTTTCGAAGCCATTTTTCTTAAATTACTTTTTGTGCAAGGTGTGACTGTGAGTACTGCAGTTGGAGGGGAATCAATCACCGCTCTTATTTTCGGTACAATACTCCTTTTGTCCTCGGGAGTGCGAAAGGATGCAAAAGCAACATTACCTCTTTTTATCAAACTCGCACCGCTATTTTTGATTGAAGAATTTTTTACATTTCTTGGGCTTGCGAGTGAAGGTCAGGCAATATCGCTCACCTCTGTAAGTGTGGTAAAGGGGATTACCATGGCCTCACCCTTCTTTTTGCTTCTCTATGCCTGGATAGGTCACGGATTATTCCCGAAACTTTTTAAGGAGGATTTACATCGAAAAAAGGTTTTGAGGAAACTCGGTCTTTTTGTGGTGCTTATTGTGGGTATTATTTTGGTCAAAGAGTAATTGAAGAAAAGTATTTCGAATGGTTTAGTGGGCTTCAATTTTAACGGCTCATTAAGCTAATGAGCCGTTAAAATGTCTATTTAGAGCCGTATTTTAGAGAGGTGAAAAAACGGAAAATCCTAATTTTTAGATTAGTTGTGGCTCGAGTTATATTCTGTCCACGGCCAAAAGCCCCCAGTAGGGGCTCTTGATTCCATGCACACTATATCTTTTTGTAGGGATTTGTTTTTTCATAGAGCTAATTTCCTGTACTAAAGAGTGCTGGTCGTGTTATCGAGACATTACCTTCCGCATCTATTGCTACGATGACATAATAGTATGTTCGATTTGCAAGAAGATTTGGGAGAGCCATGCTCTTAATCACACCGAAGGCTGAATCGCTCACCACTTCGCCGCTAATAAATGGTTCTACTTTGGCCTTGTCAAACTCTACAATACTGATAGGTGCGGTACTGAAGAATACTTTGCCTCGAGCAACTTCGTTGGTAGTCCACGCTACACTAACGGCAGTGCTACTCGTGTTGCTAACAGTGACTGTGTTGATTTGTGGGGCGCTCACATCAACGAGATGCTGATTGTTGACGACGGTATTTAGTGTTGCTTTGGTAAGTGGCCCTACAGCACCGACTGGAGGTAGGTCATATCCAATTTGGAAATTGACCACAGCTTTTCGAGTAAGAGGCCCGAAATAGCCGGTAACCAATCCTTCAGGATAGACGAGAGGATCTGCAGCAAGGAGTCGCTGGAGATTGCGTACTTGCTGACCGTTCATACCGATGCTGAGTGTACTATCCACAGTATGATAGTCATAGCTTTGAGCTTCTGCGCGATTTATCTGCGCCCATGCAAGTACCGCTACTGCCATCACGGCAAAGCCGATCCACGCGAGAGTGCGGAGATGTGTTGCTTGCAATGCACGGAGATTTAGAGATACGTTTTTCATGTGTTTGTTTTAAGTTAATAATGAAAACGAAATTGTAGCTTTTAGTAAGCATACATTTAGACTGATAATAATTCGACCTAGGCTTCTAAATATGAGGACGAAATAAAGCCGATAGTATTACATAATGAAGCTCCTCGCAGCAAGCTGACGAGAAATTTTGTGCTTGGAGTAAATGGTCTTCTATCCGAGGAATGGTATGATTAGAAAGTGAGAGATAGTTTTAGTTAAAATGTTGGTAGATAAGCAAAAAATGCTGTATTACACCTATATACTCGAATGTAAAGACAAGACGCTCTATGTCGGCTTTACCAATGATTTAGAAAAAAGAGTACATCAACACAACAACTCCAAAACCGGTGCGCACTATACAAAGATTCGCCGGCCAGTCGTGCTGAAATATTTTGAAACATATAAAACATTTTCCGAGGCTCGAAAGAGGGAGATAGAGCTACAAAGTTGGACGAGAGAAAGAAAAATAAGCCTCATCAGCCAGAAGGTTTGATGGGTGTGAAGCAAAATTCCAGAAAGCTGTGGAAATCTACCCAAATTCACCCCTTGCTTCCCAGAAAGAGGCTTGTATGGTAGAATAGACTCGTTATTAAATAATAAACATATATGGCACCAAAAACCAATTCTGCATTTATGAAGCCGTTGACTGTGAGCGCAGACCTAGCAGTTGTTGTGGGCAAGGGACCAATGCCTCGATCAGAGGTAGTAAAGGCTCTCTGGGTTTACATCAAAGGCAAGAATCTCCAGGATCCAAGTAACAAGCGAAACATCAACGCTGATGCAGCACTCAAGAAGGTGTTTGGCGGCAAGGCGGTGGTGAATATGTTTGAGATGACTAAGCTCGTCTCGAAACATCTATCCTAATATAACTTTCCTGGCCGGCGCACTTCTTTGTTACTGCGCCCAGCTCGCTCCCGCAATGTAGTTGGTCTACATTTTGGTCGCGAGCTGAGCTGGTGCCGCGAATTGCATCCAGCCAGAAAAGTTCTATCCAGCAAAAGTAGCACAAACAAAAACCACACGCCCCAGGGCGTGTGGTTTTTGTTTGTATATTTTATACGAAGCTCTATAAGGCTGGATTAGCTTTTCCACCTAAAACCCTTGACAAAATAATACTTATAGTATATACTTGATATATAGGTGCCTAGAGGCACAGAAATGCAGTCGAGTTTCTTAGTATAACTAATTAGAACATTCACATGATGTCAGGAACAATTAAGACCCTTACGGATCGAGGATTTGGATTCATTGCTCGCGAAGGCGAAGTAAAGGATCTTTTCTTCCATTCAAAGGATCTCAAAGGTGTTGCTTTCGACGCTCTTAAGGAGGGTATGAAAGTAACCTTTGAAATCGGTGACGGACCAAAAGGCCCTTCAGCGATCAACGTATCAGTAGTTGCGTAAATAGTACGTAGCACGAATACAAACTAAAACTGCGCGACCAAAAGGTCGCGCAGTTTTAGTTTGTATGAGTCGTTTGTTTTCGTATTCATTCATAAATCATGAATCGTGAATCTTGATTCTACCCGATTCTCGTGTTACAGTACTACCTCATGGCAAAAACCGATAGCATCGTTTCATTTGAAAAAGTGTCTTTTGAATATGGGCACAATAAGCCGATTTTAGATGAGGCTGATTTTGTGATTCGTCGTGGCACAAAGATTACGGTCATGGGACAAAACGGCGCTGGCAAGAGCACTATTTTTCAGCTTATCACCAAAGGCCTTGCTCCATCTGGGGGTAAGGTCAATCTTATGAACGGTTTGACTATCGCCATCTCTCGACAGGTCATCCCTCGGCCAGATCTCGAGCTCACGGTGCGAGATTTCTTTCAAAAATGTTTTAAAGAAAAGGTGTACGACATCGATCCTCGAATAGACGAGGTGCTCGAAGCAGTCAATTTGCGAGATCACGAAAAAATGCATGAGAGAATTGTAAAAAGTTTCTCTGGTGGACAACAAGCCCGACTCCTTCTTGCTTCAGCATTGATTCAAAATCCAGACTTGCTCCTCCTCGATGAGCCGACCAACAATCTCGACAAAGCTGGTATCGAGCATCTGACACAGTTTCTGGTCAATTATCCAAAGTCGGTAGTGGTAATTTCTCACGATGCCGATTTTCTCAACGCCTTTAGTGATGGTGTTCTATATTTAGATATTCATACTCGGAAAGTGGAGCAGTACTCAGGGAACTATTTTGATGTAGTAAAAGAAATTTCTGCTCGTATCGAAAAAGAAAATCGCAAAAACGCTCAGCTCGCCAAAGAAATTCAAGAAAATAAAGATAAAGCCAACTTTTTTGCTCAAAAGGGAGGTCAGATGCGCCTCGTGGCAAAAAGGATGCGAGAAAAAGCTGAAGAGCTTGAAGAGGAAAAAGTGGATGTGCGAAAAGAGGATCGGACAATCAAACCTTTTACTATTCCAAATCAAAATGATCTTGTCGGTGAGCTAGTCAAAATATTTTCATACACCGTACTCGGCAAAAATCATAAACCAGTGAGCCGTAAGGCATCTCTGTCGCTTAAAAAAGGTTCTCACCTTCTTTTGCGTGGCCCAAACGGTATTGGTAAAAGTACCTTGCTCGAGTCCATCGCGCGAGGTGATGCAAAGGGTGTGACTATTGCACCAGGCGTAAAGACTGGCTACTATCGCCAGGATTTCTCGACACTCAATTTTGATGAGACAGTACTCAAGTCGCTCATGACCGCGGCGGGAGGCTTTGATCAAGAGCGGGTGCGTGCGGTAGCGTCAGGATTTCTCATCACCTCAGATGTGATCGATACTAAAATCGGTAGTCTGTCAGAAGGACAAAAAGGTCTCGTGGCTTTTGCTCGGCTGGTACTCGAAGCCCCAGGATTTCTTATTCTCGACGAGCCGACCAACCATATCAATTTCCGACATCTGCCCCTGATTGCCCAGGCCCTTTCTGAATACAAGGGTGCAATGATTCTCGTCTCGCACGTGCCAGAATTTGTGGAGCAGATTCGGATAGATGAGACGTTGGATTTAGAAAAATAGACGCGTAGCCTGCTTTATGGTAGATTTCGTAATGAAAGGCTCCTTATGACAGTAAATGTTGTCGTCCGTTTGTTTGTGCCAGTCCTGCTCTTGTCAACGGCACGAAGTAATCCACCTCTCGCTGAGTTCAAGGGGGTATATGACTTTGACGTATCAATCCCAGAGCATTTGGCGATGGTCCTTCGCGGGGTCGTCGAAAGCGAGCTCTTTGATCTCCGGATTGTTGATTACAAGGTTTCAGAGAACCTACTGACCCTCATAGGCTATGTTCCCGGCAAAAGCTTGGCTGATGTAGAAAAGTTTATTGCCAAGGACGTTGCTGGTCAGCCAGGTTGGACAGTAAGTCGTGAAGCGTTTGACTCATACAAAAAACGTCCCTAAGCCGCCTTGGTCAGGTGGTTTTTTATTTGTGACGATTTTACTTTAAAAACTTGATCTTTTGCGGCTGAGCCTTTACGCCAAAGGGGGCCTTAAAGTCGTAAAAGGTTATTTTTTAAACATACGCTTATACAGAGCCACATTAAACGGCTAAACCCACGAGTTTAGCCGTTTAAATTACTGACCGTATCCTCAACCTTTTTATGCTATACTATTTCCATGCTAAATCTGACAGAAATTTTGAAAATTAGCTCAGTGCCGATACTACTCGCATCACTTTGCTGTTTATCGCCGATTATTTTGGTGCTTCTCGGAGTGGGAACGGTGACTTTTGCTTCATCTTTTGCAGACATTCTGTATGGAGAATACAAATGGTACTTTCGACTTGTTGGTCTGCTTGCTTTGATCCTTTCACTCATATTTTATTTCCGCCGAGTCAAAGGAATTTGTACTGTTGATGAAGCAAAAAAGAGACGAAATGAAATAATTAACACTGTCGCGTTGTCTGTAATTGCCGGAGTGCTCGGATACATTTTCTTTTTGTATGTGGTTGTACATTACATCGGTGTACTTTTGAATTTATGGAAGTGAGATGATGAATAGATTTACAATTTACAAATAGTATAAATGATGAATAAAAAGTTTATAATAATTAGTTTCGTAATTCTTGCCATTGTTGCTGGGGTGTTTGCCTGGTTCTTTTCTTGGTACCAAAAGCCAGTATCACATCTCGTTCCACCTGTTTCGATCGATAGTTCTGTTGTAACCAGTACCGCCATTCTCGCGGGAGGATGCTTTTGGTGTGTCGAATCAGATTTTGAAAAGCTTTCTGGGGTGCTCAATGTGGTGTCGGGCTATTCGGGAGGTGTGACCGCTAGTCCAGATTATAAAAATTATGCACAAGGTGGACATCGTGAAGTGGTGGAGGTTACGTATGATACAAACAAACTTAGTTTTGCCAATCTGGTAGAATATCTCATAAAGCACAGTGATCCGACGGATGCGGGAGGCTCTTTTTATGACCGCGGTGAGCAGTATGCTCCAGCAGTGTATTATGCAAATGAAGCCGAAAAGAAAAGTGCTGAAAAAGTAATCGCAGATATGAATGCTCTCAAGGTATATGAAAAGCCACTCGCGCTCAAGGTGCTTCCTCGAGCCACTTTTTACCCGGCCGAAGATTTTCATCAAGATTATTACAAGAAGAATCCTTTGCGGTATCAGTATTATCGCAACGCTTCTGGCCGAGATGCATTTATACAAAAATATTGGGGAGACAAAGCGGGAGTATTTTCTGTTTCCTCGACTATTTCATCAAAAAATATGACAAATAAAAATAAATGGGGAGCATTCGTAAAACCGAGTGAAACTGAGCTTCGGGCAAAACTTTCACCCTTACAATACAAAGTCACTCAAGAGGAAGGAACTGAGCGTGCCTTTAGTAATGAATATGATACCAATAAAGCCCCTGGTATTTATGCAGATATTGTTTCTGGCGAGCCACTTTTCTCGTCAAAGGATAAATATGACTCTGGTACGGGCTGGCCGTCTTTTGTAAAGCCTATTTTGAGTGATGCGGTGACTTTTCATATAGACAATGGTCTTTTTACTACCCGTACTGAGGTACGCTCGCGATATGCTGACTCGCATCTCGGACATGTGTTTCCCGACGGGCCGAGTGACCGCGGGGGCAAAAGATATTGTATGAATTCAGCCGCTCTTCGATTTGTTCCAAAAGAAAAAATGGTAGAGGAGGGGTATGCGGAGTATATTAAATATGTAGAATAAAATGGAAAAAGAAGTAAAAATGACCCACAAAGGCAGGAGACTTTTTATTACGGGTATCCCCACATCGGGTAAATCATATTTGGCCAAAAGACTTGCTGAGTCTATCGGTGGCGTTGCCGTACTTCTCGATGATCTTAGAGAGAGCTTGTGTGATGATGAGAAATATAAAAAATGGGTAAACTTTTATCTGGATCAAAATGAGAAAGAATATCTAACAAAAACCTCTAATGAAGATATGTGGAAAAATCTGGTAGCACAGTCGGAAGCGATTTGGCCGGCATTTCTCAATAAAATAAATTATTATCGTGATGAGGTGAGACCCGTCATCTTTGAGTGCGTGAATATTTTGCCACATCTTGCAAAGAAAAACCTTGATTTTGATGGAGTTGTGTTGCTGGGCTCTTCTTACGAAGAAACTCTACAGCGCAATATAGCAGATCCGCGTTGGGGAAATACCCTTGAGCTCCAGACCCTTGAGGCAAGAGAATTCTTTTTCGCAGAGCGTCCTCGATATAGAAGTGAGGCAGAGAAATATGGGTATCCAGTGTTCGAGACTGCTGACGAAGCATTTGATATACTACACAAATCATTTAATTAAATAAACATATGAAAATAACTGAAATTGCATTTGTGTGTTATCCAGTGGATGATGTAAAAAGAGCTCGGAGCTTTTATGAAGGCGTCTTAGGACTTACACCGGGAAAAGTATCCGAAGGTGAGGGGTATGCGTTTATTGAATATTATATGGGTGAGCATACTTTGGCGATAGGTAAGGGTGCGCCTAATTTTAAGACAGGTAAGACGGGTGCGACCGTCGCTCTCGAAGTTGATAATTTTGACGAAGCAATAAAAAAGCTCAAGGATAACAAAGTCGAATTTATTATGGATTGTCTAGATTCACCAAGTTGCAAGATGGTACTTGTCGCTGATCCAGAAGGCAACCAGATCATGATTCACAAGAGGAAGGTTAAATAAAAAAACCGCCTTGGGGGCGATTAGGTTTTTGCTTTTCGGGTGTATATTGCGCGCAAATCGGTGAGGATTTTGCAAAAAACATTTGCCGGTAGGGAAGTCTGTGCCGACTCCGGACCAACATTGTGGGTTAGAACCAATCCTTCCGTTGCCCTGAGTGCGACTAGTGCTCCGTAATTGCAATAGAATTTCGCACAAATTGCTTTGGAAATAAGTTCGTGGTGTTCGGGTGTTCCGTATGGAATTTCCTTGCCATTCCACCAGACAAACTTTCTCTCGGCACCTTCACCCATTTTCTTTCCCCACTCACCCCATGATTTGAAGCATTGCTCGCGACGAGGGTCACCTTTGGGGTATTTGATCCCCTGGATGAAACCTTCGACGGAAGCAAGCACCTGCCCGTTCAGTTCAAACGGAGCACAGACCAAGTTGCTCAACAGGTGGGCTCTCCAGTCTCGGGAAGCACTACTCACATTCAGAACCGCCGTTGATTCGTTCATAAAAATCGTCCTTTCTGCCCAGAGTCTAGTCTTTAATGATGGGTAAGTCAATATGGTACACTATACTCATGACACAAAAGGAAGCACTCTCGTTTTTAAAAATTGGGGCAAATGTTTTTCTCACCGGTGAGCCGGGTTCAGGAAAAACACACACCATAAATGAATATGTAAAATATTTGCGTACTCATGGTATCGAGCCAGCTATCACTGCCTCTACAGGCATCGCTTCGACTCATATCGGAGGGATGACCATACATGCCTGGAGTGGTATTGGTATCAAAAAATTTTTATCTGAAAATGATCTCGACGAGCTGTGCCAGAGGGAGCGACTCGTCTCTCGGGTGTCAAAAACTAAAGTGCTCATTATTGACGAAATTTCGATGCTAGACGCGCAGACTCTGACGGCGGTAGATATGGCTTGTAGAGCACTACGTCGTCGGGAAGAGCCTTTTGGGGGCATGCAGGTGGTGTTTGTGGGTGATTTTTTCCAACTTCCACCGGTAAACAGAGCCGGACAGGAAATCTCTCTTTTTGCCTATTTGGCGCCTGTTTGGCAGGAAGCAGAGCCTATTGTCTGCTATCTCTCTGAGCAACATCGTACTGAGGACGCCGACTTTTTGAAATTTCTCTCAGCGATACGAAGCGGTGAGATCACCGAAGATATTCACGAGACCTTGCAAGCGCGGATTACTGCTAAAACAGAGCACGGTAACGCGACTAGACTGTATGCACATAATGTAAATGTCGATCGAGTGAATATCGAAAAACTTAATGCGCTCACGCACACTGGACGAACGTTTTCCATGTCAGCTCGCGGAGGAGAATATTCTATCGAGTCTCTGAAAAAAAGCTGCCTCTCTCCCGAAACACTTTCTCTCAAAGTTGGTGCACAGGTGATGTTTACTAAAAATGTGTTTGAGTCTGGGTATGTCAACGGCACGCTTGGAGAGGTCGAGAGTTTTACTGCCGATGGTGACCCTGTCGTGCGGACAAAAAAGGGGAAACGTATTCAAGTGGTGCCCCAAGACTGGACTATGAGTGATGGCTCGCGGGTTTTGGCGACTATCTCACAGATACCTCTCCGACTAGCTTGGGCGATCACGGTACACAAAAGTCAGGGTATGACACTCGATGAAGCGACCATCGACCTCCGAGAAGCTTTTGAATACGGCCAGGGATATGTGGCGCTCTCACGAGTACGATCTTTTTCGGGACTCTCTCTACTCGGCTATAATGCTCGAGCACTCGAGGTGCATCCGGAGGTGGCGTCTGTCGACAGTCAGTTCAAGGAAGCGTCTCTGAAGGCAGAAAATTCACTCGACAAAATATCTGAAGCCGAGCAGACGAAACTCGAGCATAATTTTATCCACGCCTGTGGTGGTAGTGTCGATCCAAGTAAGGTCAAAAAGAAAAAAAGTAAATCTGGAAAAACTAGTGTGGCAAAAGTGAGTACCTACGACCAAACGCTCTCGCTCTGCAAAGACGGTAAGAGTGTGGATGAAATTACTAAAATGCGTGATGTAACCAAAGGCACTATCATCGGCCATCTCGAAACACTTTTTATGCGAGGGGATTTGGAGATTGGTACTATTTCAAAAATTATGCCCAAGGAGCTCGTGCCACAGATACCAAAAATCAGCCAAGTTTTCATAGAGCTCAAGACTGATGCGTTGACTCCAGTTTTTGAATACCTAAAATCTAAAGTACCCTTTGAGGATCTCCGTTTGGTGAGGCTTTATATGCAGGCGGAGCGGGCAGTAAAGGCGAAGTAGTAGTACCTGTTTATTCTGTCGAGTTTTTTACCGTGCCCTTTAATTTTTTCTCTTGTTTTTCTATATCAATGACGCTGGCTTGATTAGCATGCTCTGCCCGGACATCAAAGGACTGAGTTGAAGTAGATAGCATAACTCCAACGCTCGTAGAAGTTGAGATAACGGAAACATCAAGACTGCTTCTTTCTTGATCTTTTTCTATATGACTTTCATTGGTCGAGCTGTCGAGCTCTTCAGGAGGATTTTTATCTTCATCGTCTCTTATACTTTCTTTTTTAATCTGAATTATAGCGCCTGATTTTTTCTCATCTGACTCTTTTTCTTTATCTTCGAGCGTGTTTTCTAAGGTACGAATTACTTCACCGAGAACTGCCTGGGATTTAAAATTGCCTTTGCTCGATTTTTTTTCGGAAAGTTGTATGAGTTTGTTTTTGTGGACATGTAGCGACTCCTTTAACTCGGCATGTACTTTCTTACCAGCTTTGGCATCGCCACTGCTTTCAAGTATCTCTACATTTTTATTGACAGCTTGTATGTGAGCATTAAAATCACTCTTAACCGAGGCTTCTATCTCTGGTGTCAGCATATTGGTCTCAGCGAGCTTTTCCACTTCTTGCATTCTACGTTCGGCAAATTCAGCCTGCACTCGTGCTTGGGATTCGGGGCCGATAGATATAAATGATTTAAGTTTTTCATTGAGATGTATTTTGACAGGATACAGTGCATCTCCTGGGAGAGTATCCTGTGCAGCTGCACCCACCACTCCGGTGAGCATGAGAAAGAGAACCGCTAAAGCAGGTACAAGATTTTGATATGCAAATGGCGGAGATAGATGAGAGAGGATGTGAGTATACCAGTGTTCTTTTATGCTTCCAGGTAACACATCTTTTGACATTGGATTTTCTTCCATAAATCGCGCCAAATGGGTGAGCAAAAAATCCTTCTCTTGTTTGTTTAGAGCGACTCGGTGTTTTTTATGAAAGCCGTGGTGATTATGATTGTGTCTTTTACTCATGGTTAAATATTTTTTTGACCTTTTCTATTGCTCGGTGCACTTGTACACTAACACTATTGACCGACATTTTGGTAATACTAGAAATTTCCTTCAGACTCAACTCCTGCACATACCTCATGAAAAGTACCTCTCGATATTTGGGTGGCAATTGCCTGATCATCTTTATCGCCTGAGTACCATCGAGATGATTTTCGACTCGCTCACGCTGATTTGGCTCGGCAGAATAATCAAAACCCTGCTCACTGAGCTCTTCGAGTGACTGTGATTTCTTTTTACGATAGGTATCTATAATCAAGTTATTTAGAGTGCGATATAAGAAACTTTTTATGTTTATAATATGCCCGCCTTGAGAAATATACAACCATGTCCTCGTAAATGTCTCCTGGAGGAGGTCTTTTGCGGTTTCGCGATCACTGACCTTGAAGAAGCAGTATCTAAACAGGGCATCAGCGTGCTTTTCGTATGCTCTCAAAAATTGTTCTTGTGTATCCGCCATAATTAGAGACGAAAAAAGAAGCCACTCATTACAGACGATTCCGGGACAAGGAATAAAGTAGAGAAACTAGTTGCATAAAAGTATACGAGGATAAATGTCATTTGTCCAGTGACTTATCAACAGGTTTGATTTATGACACAAATTATTTATTTAGTCTATTTATCTGGCTATCTAGGGCTAATTTCCCTAAAAACCCTTATTTTCGGGTATGGATATGGTATTGATGTTGACAAAATAATCTGTTAGGTATATAATAAGGGATGTAACTGAATCTCATCGTTTTTTGTGTTTGGGGATAAAACTCTAAACCCCTGAAGTCATAAGGCTTTTTAAAAACTTTCGAGACAACCTAGTCACTCTTTATTATAAAGACTAGAGAGTTATATTGATCTCGAAAAGTAAAACTCTTTCTCGATATATGTTTCTAAGGGTACGGATATTTTCTTACTAGAAAATTCCTGAAGTCTCGCGCCGTCGCGCTTGCGAGCCCCCTTAAAAACATACACCTTCGACGAGTTTTACTTTTCTCGAAAGGGTGGGGGATTTCGAAGGGATTTTTTAAAAGAAATATGTACACAAAAAATACAAACATGGGAGGGTCTTCACGGCCCTCCACTCATAAGCCATCTTCAGCCTTTCGTCCAGGTGGTCCGTCTCGATTTTCTCGTGGTGGTTTCCGTGGAGGGAATGGTGGGGGATTTCGAGGGCGACCATCATTTGGTGGTAGAGGTGGTGGAGGTCGTACTGACCACATCAGTCATGCTCGATTTATAAACAAAGCAATTATTACTGAAGAGGTGGTGCATTTTGTACCTGAACACAAATTTCAAGACTTCGTTTTTGAACCATCTTTAAAACAGGCTATTGTTACCAAAGGTTATCTACTCCCAACACCGATCCAGGATCGGGCTATTCCGCATGTTCTAAAAGGTTCAGATGTAGTAGGTATCGCCAACACCGGTACTGGTAAAACTGCAGCGTTTCTACTCCCGCTTATTAATAAAGTATTACTTAATCGTAAACAGCAGGTGCTTATCGTCGTACCGACACGAGAACTCGCAATACAGATTGACGCAGAACTTAAAACTTTTGCTGCAGGTATGCGTATGTATTCTGTATGTTGCGTCGGAGGGGCGAGCTTGAGTAAGCAGATCAATGACCTTCGGTATCAGTACAACTTTATCATCGGTACACCAGGACGACTCAAAGACTTGATTGACCGAAAGATGATTTTTCTAAAAGAATTTAACACCATCGTGCTCGACGAAGCAGACCGAATGCTCGACATGGGATTTGTCAACGACATGCGTGCGGTGATGGCGGGTATGCCAAAGGATCGACAAACACTATTTTTCTCGGCAACACTTTCTTCAGAAATTGAAAAGTTGATCCATGAATTTTTGAAAGAACCTGTGCGTATTTCAGTGAAAACGCAAGACACCTCAAAGAATGTTGACCAGGATATTGTCAAAGTGGCTCGGGGAGCAAATAAAATAGATGTGTTGCATGATCTACTCAATCAAAAAGAATTTAGCAAAGTGCTCATCTTTGGTCGTACCAAACATGGAGTAGAAAAACTCTCTGGACTACTCGTTCAAAAAGGTTTCAAAGCAGACTCTATTCACGGAGACAAAAATCACTCTCGCCGTCAGAAAGCTTTGACGATGTTTAAAAACAATCAGATGCAAGTGCTTGTAGCGACTGATGTGGCTGCGAGGGGGCTGGATATTGCC
>SCTV01000025.1 GCA_004298345.1 Patescibacteria group bacterium | reverse complement strand
GAAAACTCAAACAAATAGACTATGCACAGCTTTCCCTAGCTATAATCAGCTACTCGCTCTATAATTACAAATATGACATTTAACACCATGAAAAGAAGTGAGTATATCGCATTTATCTTTGCTCATTTCGCCCTGTTTGTTGTATTCGTGTGGTTTGGCTCTTTGAAATTCTTTGACCTCAGTCCGGCCAATCCCCTCGTCGAAGCCCTGCTCAGCAAAACACTACCTTTTATTTCATTCAAAACATTTATCATGTTTTTGGGTGCTTGGGAGGTGCTCATTGGTATTCTATTTATCATCCCCAAAATGGAAAAAGTGGCGCTGATACTCCTCATACCCCACATGATTACGACTATTATGCCTCTCTTTTTGTTGCCAGAAATAGCGTGGCAAGGCTTTCTCGTCCCCACCCTCGAGGGGCAATACATTATCAAAAACATCGTCATTATTGGCCTCGCCGCCAGCATGTTTGCAGATTTAAAAAAGAAGCACCTGAAATAACCGAGACCTATAAACGACCCTTAGTACGTTGTGGTTTTTGTGTTGTTTGTGCTAGGTGTCTGGTTGGTAGCTGGAGGCACCTTGATATTTACATCTATAGTATTGTCTGGTTTTTGAGCTTGGTTGTTTTGTATAGCAGGAAGAGCGTAGACAAAAAAGAGTACGATGAGTACAATCGCGACGAGCACGCCGATAATAATACCTACCCCAGAGTCCATGTCTTCCCGAGGCGGAGGAGTGTTGATGATAGTTGTCATATATTTAAAATTTAGTTATTGGTAATTCGACTCGCACCATAGGAGACGTGTTTGAATCACAATAATTACGAACCTACAAAAAACCACGACGATAGAGTCTTGATGAAGCCTGGTAATGAAGCGATGGGTGTAAACTGTTTTGAATTAAGAAATAATTTGTAATATAGTTGCCACCCCATCGTCTCCTTTGGTACGCCCATTCGAAAAACGTTTGAGGCGATCTATCTAAAAAGGCCGCCTTATACAGGTGGCCTTTTGATATACATAATTCCCTAGACAATTGTTAGACAATCGTGGCAACTTCAAGGTCTGCCATTTTTTTGTTAGTCTTAAACTTTACCTGAAATGTTCCATATACTCCGTTATCTTGAGGATCAGTAAAATAGCTACCGTGTAATGCTCTACCCTTTTTACTAATCTCGATAAACGCGACCCCTCTTTCGCTATGAACATGCGAAACATTCTGGACGAAATGTTCGTTAGGCATATTTTGATAGATCATCAACACCCACCAGTGACCAAAGCCGTTCTGACCAATAGTGGCTACCAGGCTATGCGAAGATCTTTCTTTACCGTAACAAACAATCGAAATATCTCTCAATGTCTGCTCTATCTCAAAAGTGATATCATGCTGTACCCCCGGATTCCGACTTCTAAAAAAGTGTCCTTCGTAGTGTCCATTAATATCAGGGCATGGATGAAACTGCTTAAATGGTGGAAATCTCCAGAGAAACACCTCATATATCCAAAAAGAAATGGCGATAACGCTGGCAGCTACAGGTGCTTCGATGAGACGCCAATCAAATGGGAGATTGATCGACATGACATTAAATAGATGCGTCAGGACCACATGAAGATACTCAGCGAGCCATACCGCTGGCACGAGCATTACCAGAGTGAAGATGATGTAAAAACGAGTACTTAAATGATAGGGTTTCATATCGTTTAAATCTCAAAAATAACCACCAAAATATAGTGTCGATATTGTAGCATTAATCGTTTTTCGTAGCTACTGGAGTGTCTAATTTGAAAACTTATACTGGTACTATACTGGCTCGTAAATTTATAAAGAGACACTATGCTTGAGTAATACTTTTTTGATTTTTAGATACTTCTTAACACTTTTCTCTACCACATCAAAACCAAGGTACTCTCCCTCATTTGAATATTTCATCCTTAAACAAATAACATCATCAACTATCCAAAAGTCTTCTTGTTTAACTCCTAATATTTTAAAGGCCTCCTCTTCAATAATTCGTATATCGTCTCCGAATGAGGAGGATTTTTTATGAATCTCCAATTCTGTTTCAGTATATTTGGTGAGGGGTCGTATCACCAATTTTATTCTTTGCATTTGTACACCCTGTTTCTTTTTAGAAGCGATGAAGTCCCACCACTCTTTCATACCCTCATCTGACTCGTCTTCACCGTCAATTTTATAGTCTTGAAGTGACTCAAATCTAAAAAGAGATTTTTTCGCTGAATTTAAATAGTCTGAGAACGAGTCCATACACTATATTTTTATTGTGGGCGGTAGAGGAGTCGAACCTCTGACATTTACAACGTCAATGTAACGCTCTACCAACTGAGCTAACCGCCCGTATTTTTATCTGATGCGGAAGAGGCGAGATTTGAACTCGCGAAGAGGTTTCCCCCTTGCTGGTTTTCGAAACCAGTGCTTTCGACCACTCAGCCACTCTTCCAAACCTCTTCCATTTTTCTCTGACAAACCAGGTTTCATCCTAGCATATTTTGCCATTTTTACAAAAAATGCTATAGTGTGATGGCCTATTTTGGCTTTTGTAAGTTCAAGCATACGGCCCTATCGTCTAGGGGTTAGGACAGCAGGTTTTCAATCTGTTAACCCGGGTTCGATTCCCGGTAGGGTCACCAAATGTTGAATAAAAATAAGTTACTTTTGTGGCATAATTATCTTGTTTTTCAATGCAGTAAACTTAAGAAACTAAAATTATTTTTTTTAATTTTTTTACCACCAGTTATACTTGCACTTCCCTATCCTATTCCACCATGGAATACCAAAACTTTTAATGCAGATTTACAAAAAGATATTCAATTTAGTGGTGAAAAAATGCTTATCCCGATGGCCGTAGATGCTTTAGGAGGATCTTTTTCACAACAGTTTCTAAACATAAAAACAGAATCGATGCCTGGGTATGTATGCCTGAACAACAAAAGTGAGACCTATTTTGATGGACAAAAAATGGATTCTCTGGATTTCTTAGATGGAAAAAACGGTGGTGCAATATCGATTCCATTAATCTACGACGGGGAAACTTTCTTAATGTATGTTCCTATCGCTTCAACTACATGTAAATTCTTCATCAGCAAGAATGGATTTGCTGGACTAGATAGTAAGGTAGAAGTGAAAGGAATTCTTCCTTATGGTAGACCAGAATTACAAAGTGAAAATGGGGCTACGAGCATCAGGATCAGACAATACAGTAATTCGAGTGTTGTATTCAAAATGGATGGAGAAAAAGGTTATAAATGGCAATGGCGCATATATGGAAAAAACTTTCTTCTGTTACTGATTGGTTGGGTAGTTCTACTTTCTTCAATTATACAAGTGGCTGGTCTATTTAATCATAAAAAATAGAAAACAAACACCATGATCCTCCTCTCCATCGAAACATCCTGCGACGAAACGGCAGTGAGTATACTCCAATTTGAAGAACACGCTGGAGAAACCACAGTCACTGTACTCGGAAATGCACTTTTTTCTCAGGTCGATATTCACAAAGAATACGGCGGGGTTTTCCCGATGCTAGCAAAAAGAGAACATTGCCGAAACTTGATTCCACTCATGAAAAAAGCGTTGAAAGAAGCGGGGCTCGAAAAAAGCAATAATCAAAAAACAAGCCCCAATAACCAAGAGACGATAACCAAACAAGGTGCGAGACTCGAAAATATTAAAACAATACTAGAGAGAGAATCTGAGCTACTCGAGCAATTTTTAGAATATATACCAACCATCGAAAAGCCTGCCATAGATGCTATCGCTGTCACTCATGGGCCAGGTCTCGAGCCAGCACTTTGGGTCGGAGTCAGTTTTGCAAAAGCTCTCGCCACTTTTTGGAATATTCCAATCATTCCGACCAATCACATGGAGGGACATGTTGCGGTAGCATTACTCGAAGAAAAATTTTCAGAAAAAAATCAGCCGACTTTCATCCTCAAACAAATCTCCTACCCTGCCCTCGCTCTACTCATTTCTGGAGGACATACCGAGCTCGTACTTATGCCGAAAACGGGAGAATATCAGCTCGTCGGACAAACTCGCGACGATGCGCTCGGCGAAGCCTTTGATAAGGTCGCTCGTATTCTCGGACTGCCCTATCCTGGCGGACCGGAAATTTCAAAACTGGCACAAAAAGATAGAAAACTCAGACCAGATGGAACAATCTCAGAATATATTCTTCCCCGACCAATGATTTATTCAAAAGATTTTGATTTTTCTTTTTCGGGAATCAAAACTGCCGTCCTCTATATGGTGCAAAAAATATTGGTGATGACTCCAGACATACAGATGCAGATCGCGCGACAGTTTGAGGATGCAGTTACGGAAGTCATTATTTCTAAAACCAAAAAAGCACTCGAGCATACCGGTGCACAGACTCTCATTCTTGGTGGAGGTGTCGTCGCAAACACACACATCAGAAAATCTTTCGAAAATCTCACAGAAACTTTACCAGAACTAAAATTACAGATTCCTCGCATCTCACATACCACCGATAATGCCATCATGATCGGTATTACAGGCTATCATAGATACATGGCGGGTGTAAGAGGTGATACAACCACACTGAAAGCTGAGGGAAATTTGAGATTATCGAAGTAAATAAGAAAATTAATAAGGTTGCTTCGCTCTATTGGCCTTGACCGAAGGGAGTACTTCGGTCCGCACAGTTTATATAGTCGTTTCACTCCTTACAAATTGGCGGCTTGCATTTATACCTAGGATGTGCTATACTGTATGTAGAAGCACTTTTGGGAAGGTTCGAGGAGAATTCTGGGGTTCCGGAATACCCTCATGAAAATGTAGGCCATTGGTCACACGCCCCGCTGTAGGAGCTGCCACACCGCGACATAAACACGTACGCAATCTGGCTTAGAGCTCTGAAGGGACACACAGACCGCAATGAACGTGTATGCTATAAAGGTGACGAAAGGTTAAGCCCTCAGGGTAAACCAATCGCATTGAAACCCCGAGTGGTAAAACACAAGGGACCGCATCACCGGCTAGTGAAAAATGATGGTAGGGGTGACCAATCCTCCACCGTCTCAGTTAAGTCCCTCGAACCTTCTCTTCCCTTACAGGCCCACCACGCGATTTGCGAGGTGGGCCTGAATTACTTTTACCCCTTTTTATTTTTATCAGCCGGCTCTCCTTCCAAAAGCGGTACATTTTTGCTACTATACAGCTCATGCACGATAAATTTCTCAAGCCCTACAATCCCCAAGAAACCGAAGATAAAATCTATAAACTTTGGGAAGAAAGTGGCTTTTTTAATCCGGACAATCTACCGGGCAAACGCACCGAGCCTTTCACAGTTGTCCTTCCTCCACCAAACGTAACCGGAATACTTCACCTCGGTCATGCATATGAAGACTCACTCCAAGATGCCGTGATCCGTTTTCAGAGAATGCGTGGTAAAAAAACACTTTGGATTCCTGGCACCGACTCTGCGGCCATTGCTACTCAAGCTCGAGTAGAGAAAAATATCCAAAAAGAAGAAGGTAAAAGCCGTCATGATCTCGGCCGCGAAGAGCTCGTCAAACGCATCCAGAAATTTGCCAAAGAAAGCGAGAATACTATTTTAAGCCAAGTACGAAAGATGGGCTCCTCCCTCGACTGGTCACGCTATGCCTATACACTCGACGAGGCTCGTACCAAAGCGGTTACTACTGCATTTGTAAATATGTACAAGGCCGGACTGATCTATCAAGGCGACCGTATTGTAAATTGGGACCCAAAAGGCCAGACTACTATTTCTGATGATGAAATAGAATACAAAGAAGAGAAAACCAAATTTTATTATCTAAAATACGGACCCTTTACTATCGGCACCGCACGCCCAGAAACAAAGTTTGGTGACAAATACGTCGTAATGCATCCAGATGATGCTCGATACACAGAATACGAGCACGGCCAGAAAATAGAACTCGAATGGATCAACGGCCCACTGACTGCAACCGTTATAAAAGACACCGCTATCGATATGGAATTTGGAACCGGTGTGATGACTATCACTCCATGGCACAGTACAGTAGACTTTGAAATCGCCGAGAGACACAAACTACAAAAAGAGCAGATCATTGATAAATACGGAAAACTTTTACCGATCGCGGGGGAATTTGCTGGTACCAAAATTACTGATGCTCGACCAAAAATCATAGAAAAACTAAAAGCCAAAGGCCTGGTAGTAAAAGAAGAGGAATACACACACAACATCGCAACCGCAGAGAGAACTGGTGCAACCATAGAACCTCAGATCATGAAGCAATGGTGGATTGCTGTAAATAAATCTTTTGCTATTCCCCACTCAGAAATCCCCGGTATTGCCAGTGGCTCAGAAACTACACTAAAAGAAATTATGCGCACCGCGGTAGCGAGTGGTGAAATCAGCATGCCACAAGAAGGTTTTCAAAAAGCCTATTTCCACTGGATTGAAAACCTGCACGACTGGTGTATTTCGAGACAGATTTGGTTTGGACATCGTATCCCTGTGTGGTACCGAGGTTCTGAAATATATGTAGATACCGAGGCACCAAAAGAATCTGGCTGGACCCAGGAGGAAGACGTGCTCGACACTTGGTTCTCGTCTGGACTTTGGACATTTTCAACCATGGGCTGGCCTGAAAAAACAAAAGATTTGCAGACACTTCACCCGACTTCTTTCATGTCACCGGCGTATGAGATTTTAAACTTATGGGTCTCGCGAATGATTATGATGAGTGGATTTCACCTTGGCCAAGTTCCCTTTCGAACTGTTATGATTCACGGCCTCGTTCGCGCCAAAAATGGACAGAAGTTTAGTAAATCTTTGAACAACGGCGTTGATCCAATAGATATGATTGGCAAGTATGGTGCCGACGCATTGCGCATGGGTCTTTTGACTGGTACCGCGATTGGTAATGACATAAACTTCGATGAGAATAAAATAAAAGGGTACAAAAACTTTGCAAACAAACTTTGGAATATTACCCGATTTATTCTCACCAGCACAAAAGACTATACTTTTGATGCACACTTTTCTGAGTGGACAGAAACGGATAAAAAGTTAATTGATGAACAAAATACTCTCCTCACCGAAATTACCAAAGAAATGGAGGAGTACAAACTCTACCTCGTGGCCGAAAAACTTTACCACTATGTTTGGCATACCCTCGCGGACAAGATACTAGAGGAAAGCAAACCGATCCTCGGCACTCCTGGTATGACAGACGGCAAAGGCACTAATCTTGAAAAGAAGTCTCGCGCGCAGTTTCTCATCCACACGCTACACATTGTTCTCAAGACGCTCCACCCATTTATCCCCTTTGTAACTGAAGAAATCTGGCTCACTCTACCCCACAATACTGACCAAAAACTGCTGATGGTAGAAAAGTGGCCATCTAAGGTATAATAACCCTCATGGATAGCAACACTGCATTTCTATACGCACTTGTCGCAGGTATTTTACCAGCGCTCCTCTGGCTATGGTTCTGGCTCAAAGAAGACAATCTCCATCCCGAACCACGACTACTTATTCTTTTGTCCTTTTTAGGTGGAATGCTCTCGGTAGCACTGGTCTTACCGTTACAAAAATGGACGCTCAACTTACTTGACGGGTCTACGCTTTCCTATGTGACCGAGCTCAAATACACGATTTGGGCCGGTATCGAAGAGATCATCAAATTTGCCGTAGTCTATGTCATCGCTTTGCGCAGTCGATTCCTCGACGAGCCGGTAGATGCGATGATTTACTTGATTACCGCTGCTCTCGGCTTTGCAGCGATGGAAAATACCTTTTTCATACTAAAACCACTCGAGGCCGGCAACATGATACAGGCGTTTATCAGTGGTAATCTACGCTTTATGGGAGCGACTCTCCTCCACGTAGTTGCTTCAGCGACGATAGGCTTTGCTATCTCACTCACCTTCTACAAACCGCGTTGGCTTAAAAGCCTAAATCTTTTTTTTGGAGTTATCCTCGCTACCGCATTGCATACTGCCTTCAATTTATTTATAATAGAGTCAAGTGGCATTGATACATTTAAAGTCTTTGCCTCGGTATGGGTCAGTGTAATCTTTCTCATGCTCTTTTTTGAAAAAGCACGAGCGATAGATGCGCCAGTGCCTAAAGTAGCCTAATATTTATTTAGAGATTATGTCAAAAACAAAGAAATCGTTTTTTGAAAGATTGACCGGCACCATCAGACTTGATGATGATACTATTGATGCAAAAGAAGTTGCCGTAGAAGACCAGACCGCCAACTGGCTCGAGGAGGAAGAAAAAGATGGAGAGCTTACCGTGGACGTGCATCAGACTGCCGATAAAATCATTGTCAAAACAATGGTCGCCGGAGTGCGTCCAGAAGATCTTGATATTTCAATCACTCGCGACATGGTAACCATACGAGGCAAGCGAGAAGAAGAGCGAAGTGTCAAAGATGAGGACTTCTTTTATCGCGAGCTTTACTGGGGATCATTTTCTCGAACCATCAGTCTGCCGCAAGAGGTGGAAATAGACACCGCAGAAGCGATAGAAAAACACGGATTACTTATTTTGAAATTGACGAAGGTGGATAAAGGAAGACAAACGAAAGTGAGAGTGAAGTCGAATTTGTAGGGGGAAGAAAAAACTCTAGAAAAATCTCCTAACGGAGATTTTTCTATGTGCCGAGACCAGAATCGAACTGCTCAAAATAAAAAACGAAAGTCTTTGACTTTCGTTTTTTATTTCTGCGCTTTAGAAACCCCGTCTACAGGTGCACATCATCTACCGATATGCCAAGGTTTCCTACTTCCCCCCACGGGAAAAACGCCGTCTTCCTTACAGGAACTGTACACCTTTCGCTCTCTTTGAGCATACAAAGCGCTCAAGGTCTTGCGAAAGCGTTCCCACGCTTTCTCACCCGACCCCTTTCCACGTTCGAATCTGGGTCTTGGCAAAGAACTCCTTGCACTCGTTTTTGTGCCAAGACCCAGATTCGAACTGGGGACCTATCCCTCTTCAGGGGAGCGCTCTACCAACTGAGCTATCTTGGCTAAAAAAATTTTCTCGACCGAACGGTACTACGTTTTAGGGCTAAACTAAATTTAAAAACCCTTACTTAGTACCTAAAAATTTACTCGTGACCGAATGAACTCCATCTAACTCAGTTTTAAATCCAGTATAGGTATCCCCGAGCTGATCAGCATACGGCTTGATAGCATAATATGCTCCACCCGCTGCTACAATAATGAACGCCCAGTAGATGATCTTAAAAAAGGCAGACCAACGGTTGGTACGTTGAAGTTTCGCGAGAATCTTCTGATTCTCCTTTGATATTTCAAGTACTTCCCTCAATAAAACTTTATCTTCTGGATTCATCAGACGATTATAGCACAAAAATCAGAAAAACCAAGGATTTGGAGTAGATTTCCCCCTTCGCTAAAAGCTTCGGCGGGACAAGTAATATTTACGATTCGTGCCTGCCCCGTAGCGAGTACTCTCTGCTGCGGGGATTCAAGATTGGGCTAGATTAGCCATAGGCCAAGAGCTAGGTTTAAACGGCTCATTAAGCTAATGAGCCGTTTAATATGGCTCTGTTGAGAGCTTTTATGAAAATGCGGTTTTTGTGATTTTCAGTTTTTTCATCACACTCAAGGTGCCGAAATATGGGCCTGTTCCCTCTCGAGCGCCCCCACCGTGTACCTATTTGATGCATTCCAAAGTAGCCAGCTCGTCAAACCAGAATCATAAGTAGCCTGTATCTGAGCGCGCACCATTTCCGGAGTATAGATAGCACCGAGACTAAAGTCCTGAAGCCAAGGACGAAGCTTGAGTGGACTAGTGGTAGCAACGACCGCCCGAGCCACCGCTTTATCCATAGAATATTTGACCACCTCATATGGCTTTTGGGCAGGATTTTTATAATTATTAAAACCAGTAGGATAATGAGATGGGTAAACCATTGGAGCCACGTAATCAAAATATGGGAGCGCATTTTCGAGTACCTGGCCAATGTTCAAATCGTCCTTGTTGGTCGTAGTCATTCCAAAAAGATCAGCCGAGAGTACCGCCCCACTGTCTCCAAGTTTCTCTCGTACATACATATTGAAATCTTTGATAACCAGAGGCTTCGGCCGATCCTTGCTATACGGATATGCAATATCTTTCATATTACCGTCTGACGGAAAGCGGATATAATCAAAGTTAAGCTCATCAAAACCAATCTTGTGTGCCTCAGTACCAATGTCTACCAAATAATTCCAAACCTCCGTCGAGCCAGGATCAAGCCAGCTGATACCCTTTGTATCTTTCCAAACTCCGCCGTCACTTTTGCGACGAACCGCAAGCTCCGGTCTTTTAGCTACCAAATATGCATCCTGAAAAGAAGAGATTCGACCGATCACATAAACCCCTTTTGCATGAAGTGTATCGATCAGCTCCTCGATATCAGTAATGCGATTTTCTGATGAGCCGAGATTTTTCACTGCGTCATTTTTCATGGCAAAGGAGATTCGGCCGGTATAATCCTTGATGTCAATGACCACTGAGTTGATTTCTGTCGTATCAATAATATCGAGAAGTGGCTGTCGCAGTTTACGGCTACCCGCTATCCAGCCGGTCATATAGATACCCTTTACTGCAGAAGGAGTCGGGACATACTGTACCACTCTTTCCTTTGGAGTTTCTAGCTCGGGCACAAAAGCTGACTCATGCAACGACGCTTGGTAATGATAGGAAAAGAGTTCTGGACCGCCGATATATGAAAAAACCACAAAACCAAAAAAAATGACTCCTAAAAGACAGAGCAAAACAAAAGCGACTGTTCCTTTCTCATGTCCATGTCGCTTGTATCTGCTCAAAAATAGCATCTAGTGATTGATAAAAGTTATTGAGTATCAGTAGAATTAGTTTTTTGGACCATAGTATTTTCTACAAAATCAGCGACACGAGTATCCTGTGCCGTTGGTACAGATTGAGATTCTTTTCTCATGTGCCAATAGAGAACGAGAATTACCACACCAGTAAGTATTACGAGATTAAGTTTCCAGGTGTTTGGAATACCAAAAAAAGGAAGAATTATTGTCCACAAACCAATCACCCCGAGCGCTTGTTGTCTTGTCATAAAAATAAATCGAAAGTTATTACTATACAGATAGTATACAGTAAAATTGCAAGAAACCGTTATCCACAGGTAAAACAAAATAAGAATTTTGAGTTCTCAGCGTTCACATGGACTAAAAAAACTCTCCTGAGGAGAGTCGTGTTAGTGGTTACCGTTAAAAAAGCCGATACTTGATACGCATAACCGCAATCGGCCCGTCCAAGTATGCCCTTTTTCTTGATCTGCTTTGTGGCTCTACTTCAGAAAGGAAATATGCTGCTCGACTTGCTACGAGAGTGTCATCTGCGGTGTCTTTCTTGAGTGACCCGACAATAATACAGACCAGGTAACTATCTTTTCTGTATCTTTCGGCCATGGTTGAGACTGGTAAATCGTAGACATAGTGCAAAGCGAGGTCATACCACTCATTCCGAAGCAGGCGCTCTATCGTGCCCTTCTGGATGTTCATAGGTGCCTCTATACTATAGTATACAACAAACCATTTAAACCGCTTCCACTGCGACCACAAATTCTCCTCGTACTTTGTCAGGATTTTTCTCAAAATAGGCCAGCATCTCGGATGCAGTACCTGAAATAATTTGCTCGAATATTTTTGTGAGTTCCCTTCCGATTAAAACTTTTCGAGGGCTGTCAGAAAGTACACCAGCAAGCGAAGTAAGTGTTTTTATAATCCGATGTGGAGATTCATAAAAAATCATGGTACGCGATGAACCAGCGATTTCTTTGAACAAAGTTTCTCTACCTTTTTTGTGCGGGAGGAATCCGAGAAAAACAAACTCGCTCGTATCGAGTCCGCCAGCTGAAAGTAGCGTCATAAAAGCAGATGCTCCAGGGATGGGCACAATAGCAACCTCGTCGGGAGCACATTCTTTTCGCACCAAGGAAAGCAAGGCGGAGCCTGGGTCAGAAATACATGGAGTACCTGCGTCTGACACCAATGCGAGATTTTTACCATCTTTGAGTATTTGAATTATTTCATCGCTACGAGACAAGGCACTTTGAGAGTGATAGCTCATCGTGGGTACATGAATGTCATACGCATTTAACAATACTTTTGTGGTACGAGTGTCTTCACACAAAATACAGTCGACAGTTTTCAAAACTTCTACAGCTCGAAAAGTAATGTCTTTGAGGTTGCCTATGGGTGTCGCGACGATATAAAGAGTGGACATTTTATTTTTATTTAAGAAATGCTTCCCCTATCGTATACACATCACCCGCACCCATGGTCATAATCACATCACCCTTTTTGGCTTCCTTTTTGAGTAAGGCGAGCGCTTCATTAAAATCCGCGACAGCTTTTGCCTTGCCTCCATTTTTATTTATTTCAGCCATCACCATATCAGATGTGATACTTGGATCAAATACTTCACGGGCTGGATATATTGGAGGAAGTATCACCATGTCTGCATCCTTAAAACTCATCCCAAAATGAGCCCGGTGATCTTTGGTACGACTATAGAGATGGGGCTGGAAAACCACGATAATTCGCTCTTTTTTAAATAGCTCTCTGGCGCCTGCCAAAGTGGCCTGTATTTCGGTCGGATGATGGCCATAATCATCGTAGACAATCGCTCCCGAAGCTGAGATGCCTTTGTACTCAAAGCGACGCCAAGTACCTGAAAATGTCTCCAGAGAAGCCTTTGTAGCCCGCTCTGATATACCCGTCAAATCAGCGATCGCAGAGACAGCGGCGGCATTCTTTTTGTTATGCATACCGGGTACCTTGAGAGCAATGTTTGGATACAGATAGCCGGTATAGTCGATAATTTTACATGGCGCATTTTTGATAACTGGAGCGACTGTCGGATCATTTGGGTCACAAATAACCGCACCGTGTGGAGGTATCTTTGAGACTAACTCTGTAAATGCACTTTGAATATCCGCCATGTCTTTATAATAGTCGAGATGGTCGTTGTCTATGTTTGTGATGACTAAAATCGTTGGGGTGAGATTCAAAAATGAGCGACGATATTCGCACGCTTCGACTATGAAATATTTGCTCTTGCCGGCAATAAAATTACTCTTTTGATCTTTCAGAAATGAGCCGACGATCACGGTCGGATCAAGGCCGGTATCAAGAAATACTTTGGCGGTCATGGCAGTGGTCGTTGTCTTGCCGTGAGTACCTGAAATAGCAATGGTAAAGCGATCAGCAGAAATAATACCAAGCATTTCTGGGTAGGTTTTTCGTGGAATACCTCGAGCGTCGATTGCTTCGATAAGTTTTGGATCGAATGTTGCTACCGCAATAGTATAGATCACGAGCTCAGTACCTTTTGGTATCAAATCTATCGACTGACCGTGGTCTATTCGTATCCCAAGCTGAGTAAGATCATGGGTCACTTCTGAGAGACTCATATCTGAGCCACGCACTTCTTTTCCAGAAAGCGCCATCATACGGGCAATAGCAGATACACCGATACCGCCGATACCGATGAAATAAACTTTTTTGATTTTTTCTAGGTTAAGTTGGGGCATAAAGATATGGTGGTGCCCCCGGCCGGAGTTGAACCGACATCAAACCATTAGGAACGGTTCGTTCTATCCAATTGAACTACGGGGACTGAATTTGTTCCTCCTTTGCTAAAGGAGGCAGCGAGTACTCGAGTCGGAGGATTTTGAATTTCAAATCCCTCCACGCCAGAGTACTGTCGGTGCTCCCTTTACAAAGGGAGAATTTATACAGGACACAAAAGGTCTATGACAAGACTATACCATTTTTACCTGAATTTAAAAGCCCCGCGGCGAGTACGCCACGGGGCTTTTATTCCCTCTTCTAGAGTCCCAAAGCTTTTGCGAGAACGGGCTTGTTGAAGCCGACCATAATTTGCCCCCCTATATCAATAACTGGTACCCCCATCTGCCCACTCTTTTCAATCATCTCATTTCTCTTTTCAAGATCAGATGCCACATTTATTTCCGTATATGCAATCTTGTTTTCCTTAAAGAAATCTTTCGCCATGTTGCAATAGGTGCATGTCGGCGTTGAATAAATAGTTACTTTTTTCATAGATGATTTTTGGATTATTTTGTAGGGATTATATTATAAGCATAGGGATTATATTATAGCATAGGGATTATTATAGAAAAGCATATACACTGCCACTGAATCTAACTGATTATAATATCCTGATAGACAAGAACATCATAATGTCCTCCATTACTGATTTCAACGATATTCTCATAAAACAGCCTACCTCCAGCAAAATAAAGACATCGAGCTATGGTAGAACTCTCACCATCCTCCCTCCCAGCAGAACACACGAACACACCTCGTGTAAGTCTTTGGGAAAGATCGTTTAACTTTTTTATTTCGGATTGATTTATTTCGACATCACGGTTTAATGCAATTATTAGACCGTACTGATTTGTACCTACCTTAGGTTTATTTGAAATTGATTCCAAATATGATAAGAAGTCTTTATCATCTTTATCTTGATATTCTTTTACGTCAAATTGACACAACTCCATTTGCTCCATATTTTCATGTTTTGTTTTAGCCATAAAAGCGACATCACCCTTTGTTTCATCTGTAAAAATAATATAGTGCTCTCTTCCCTCTATCTCATCAAACAGTTTACATGCAAACAAGGAAAAATAACCCTCTCTTAGTTTGAGGTATCTATGATTATTAAG
>SCTV01000024.1 GCA_004298345.1 Patescibacteria group bacterium | reverse complement strand
CAATACCCTCCCAATTTTCTGCCGATAGTCGCAAGGGTCTTTTTTCATAAGTAATGCCCGTATTTACCCGTAATAAGGACAGATCTCTTGCCAATAATGAAGGTTCCCGTTCTGGATTAATTTTTGCAAGCGTTGGTAATGACCCTGGACCGACTGGAAATCGTTTGAATAAATCAAGGTACTGTGGAAATTGGTAGGCGACATCGATAAGTACCTCCGTCCAAAGAAAATAGAGATTGTAACCAAAAATCGGAATAATTCTTTCGACCCCGTCACAAACGGATATTTTGTCCCATGTTTGAATTTCTTTAGCGACAATTTTCATAACTACTGGAAGATATTCCGTAATAAAAAGCTCTCTTGTCGGGGTCTGACTTTTCTGAATGGCGCTTATCGGGAAAACGTAGGGTGTGCCAAAACGAGGACGAGAAGATGTGATAAGCTTTTTATAGAGAGTTTTGCTTACCCTTTTATCAAATGAGAGCAAGCCAACTGACTCGATGGTTTCCGGTCTTGCAACAAGTCGACAATAAAACATATTAAGAAGCCACAAGGAAAAATCTTCACGCAATGGAAGAAGGAGTGTATGAAATTCGATAGTTTGTCTATCAAATTCTCTGAATATATTACAAAAACGGTACTGCGAAAGAATTGGGTCATTAGTATATGGAAACTTTTCTCCCCCAATTTTCTTTTTCCAAATCTGTATTCGTTTATCAATAAATAATGTCATCTTTTTAAAAAGTCTTTGATCTTTAAAGATTTTGGAGGTTTTCTCGACTGGACATATCTCGGTATGAAATTGCCAATGGCAATAGAGATTTTTTAGATTTTTTGGAAGTTCCATATTTATACAAAATTAATTCCTGGCAGGACGCTTCGCTATCGAATAACTTGGCAGGATATCTTCCTCTACGAGGACAGTATCCGTCGCTGGACTTTTTCTTCGCCTGAGTACAAGCTCGAAAAAGTGCTCAGCGAGGCTTCGATTCCTGCACGAAAGCGTCCCCACGCTTTCTCAGGAGCAAAAACAGCTGCGCTTTTTTGTGCTCCTGGCAGGAATCGAACCTGCATTTCTCCCTTCGCAGGGGAGTGTCCTATCCATTGAACGACAAGAGCGGATATATGAAAAAATACCAAACACCAAGAAACAATAACCAAATAAAATTCCAGAAACAAACGAGCTGGAAACGCGATTTACCTTAACACAAAAATACTAAAATCCCAAGTATTCTAGGAGGCGATGACTGAGTGGCTCGACATACTCTTCTTCTTTCACATATCGAGTGAGATATTCATCAACGACGTTTGGATTGACCCCATCGAGCAAGATGGTGATATGCGGTACCAAAGGTCTTTTTGATTTGAGATGTAGCCTCGGTTCAGTGTGTCGAGTTTCGACCCAAAATGATTCGAGAGATGAGTATGTATAGAGTGTGTTTCCTGCAACGACACCTTTTTCATTGATCTCGTATTCTACTTCAAACGGCTCCCTGTGTGCATAGAGTGAAAGTGTAAAAGCCCCAAGAAGGATAAAAATAGCGAGAAGAACATTGTTGAAAATAATTGCCGCTCCAGCGAGTGAAATAGAAATAATCCCCACAGCCCAAAACCAATCTGCACTCTTGTCCCTATGTGAGTACTCTGGTGCTGTCCAACGAATCGGGAGATACGCCATGTCAGTATTGTATCATCTATTAACGATACGGGGCAACGAGGTTTTCCCCGTATTTTGCGGTTATTCATAAATCCCCGTAGCAGAGAGTACTCGCTACGGGGCAAGCTTGAATCGTGATCCTGTTTCTATCCAAAGGTCTTCCTTTTCCTCATTTTTATGCTAGTATACAAAGTCTAAGGATGGGTGGCTGAGTGGTCTAAAGCAACGGTCTTGAAAACCGTCACCTGGGTAACTGGGTCGTGAGTTCGAATCTCACCCCATCCGCAGTGAGCAGAGCGAACAAAAGAGATGGGTGAGTTTCGAACAGGAAGGGGGTCGGGGAAAATGGCGTTTCCCCGTGGAGGAAAACAACGAGTACTCGAGTGTTAGAAACCTTGGGTTTCTAAAGCGCAGGCTTGCCGAGCAGTGAGATTCTACCCCATCCTCCAAAATTTATAATTCAAATTTTTTGATATAATACAC
>SCTV01000023.1 GCA_004298345.1 Patescibacteria group bacterium | reverse complement strand
ACCAAAGTGACCAATATTTTTAGTAGAATAAATTGCTTTAGCCATAGAACGGATAGTGGTGGTCTTGATGAGAGACTCTTCGGCCTTACCCTCTACCTGTTTGAGTAGCGCATTAATATCTTTTTGGTTGAGGGTGTGATTTTTGACCGGCAAGACATACCCCATAGCTTTGAGGAAGATGACGAGGTCGGCCACTTTTTCTGGGTTTGGTACATCATGAATACGATATAGCGAGCCGAACTCCTTCCACTTTTTGCTTTTGATTGAGTCGTGAATAAACTTACTGACCTCGCGATTGGCGAGAAGCATGTATTCTTCTACGAGCTTGTGAGTTTCTAGACGAGGCTTTTTGTACACACCGGTCGGCTTGCCGTTTTCGTCGAGAATGAATTTTATTTCTTCCTGATCAAATTCAATGGCGCCATTTTTGAATTTTTCTTCCTGGAGTTTTTTGGCGATAGTGTTCAATGTCGAAAGTTCCTCGAAATATTTACCAGATTTTGCATCGAGTACGCCTTGAGCCTCTTCATAACTGAAACGTTTGGCAGATTTGATGATGGTTTTACTAAAAGATCGCTCTTTGACTTGTCCGTGAATGTTCATAATAAAGATAGCTGAAAAGGTGAGTTTTTCTTCGTTCGGATTCAAACTACAGACATCGTTTGAAAGCACTTCGGGAAGCATGGGGATGGTACGGTCGACGAGGTAGACAGAAAAACAGCGATGGAAAGCTTCTTTGTCGAGGGCTGAACCTTCGGTAACATAGTGGGAGACGTCTGCGATATGTACACCTATTTCATACAGGCCGTCTGGTAGCTTTTTAAATGAAATAGCATCATCGAAGTCTTTGGCATCAACAGGGTCGATGGTCATGGTGAGGGTGTCTCTGAAATCACGGCGTTTGGAGATTTCTTCTTTTGTGATTGTTTTTTGTGTCTTGCCTATTTTTTCGGCTTCAGCGAGTACGGCGTCTGGATAGGTGGTGTCGAAACCTTTTTCAAGGACGATAGACGCCATTTCGACGTTGTTGTCACCTTTTTTACCGAGTACTTTGGTGATTTTGCCACGAGGATTTTTCTTTGGATCTTCCCATGAGACAAATTCTACCTGAGCTTTGGTGCCATTTTCGATACCTTTTATTTCCTCAGCAGGGAGCATGATCTCGATATACATCTTTCGGTCATCAGGAATGAGAAAGCCAACTCCACGATCGAGCTCGATAGTACCGACAAAAGAAATTTTATTTCTTTTGATTATTTTAGTAACTTTACCTGTCAGTCGATCACCTTTTTTAGCTGGGTCGAGAACAACCTCTACTTCATCTTTATTGAGAGCGGTATTGAGAAAGCCCTGCTCTACGAGTATGTCATCACCATCTGGATCTGCTGGATTTTCAATAAAACCAAGGCCTTTGCTGATAGTACTAATGATGCCGGTAATTTTCTTTGGATTCTTTGCGTCACCTTCCACTTTTTGAGTTTTCATAAATATGTTGCGTAGTGTAGCATAAAAGAGGGAGAAGCACAATGTTAATTTTAGGGTATTTGCATTTAAGACACCAGAAATTTTTAGTAAAAAATTTCTGGTGTCACGGAGCAGTAAAGACCAAAAAGAGACTTCAACCAGAGGATTTTCTACTGAAAAATCGTGGTACATCGATTTGTCGCCTTTGGCGTCAGATTGGCCTTCACCGAGGGAAATACCTCGGTGTCCTCGATTTATATAGTCGCTCTGCTCCTTATAAATCGGGAAGCATTTGACCTGAGGGCCCTCTTCTGATAGTATATCCCTCATGCTAAAAATAAGATTACAGCGAGTGGGAAGAAAGCACGAACCGACATTCCGGCTTGTTTTGACTGACTCAAAAAACGGACCAAAGAGCGGTAAGTCTCTCGAAGTACTCGGCTCATTTGATAGCCGACGAGAAAATGATATTAAACAGTTTGATGTTGAAAAAGTAAAATATTGGATCTCAAAAGGTGCTCAGGTTTCAGATACAGTACACAATTTTCTTGTGGGCAAGAAAGTGATCGACGGCAAAAAGAAAAATGTATTACCACTCAAGAAAGCTATTGTAAAAGCCGAAGCTGCAAAACCAGCAGAAGCTCCAGCTACAGCTCCTGCACCAGCTCCAGTAGAAACCCTGGCTCCTGCCGAGGCTCCAAAGGCATAATCTCTCATTTTGGGTTATACACAGCGCCTATATATGGGCGCCGTTTGACATGATACAATTAAAGTCGCGGGAAACTAGTGGTCGAGTATTCCGGCAAAAGATACAATTCGATTATAAGACTGATAAGGTTAGTTAATTTAAATACAAAAAGATGGAAAACGATGTAAAGTTTTTGGAGTATGTAGTGAAGGCACTTGTAGATAATCCAAATGATGTAAAGATTTTGCGATCTGTCGATGAAATGGGTGTGCTCATGACTCTCGAGGTCAATCCTGTAGATATGGGAAAAGTCATCGGCCGCACGGGCAATACTGCAAAGGCGATTCGAACCTTGCTTCGAGTGGTAGGTATGAAAAATAACGCTCGAGTAAATCTCAAGATCAATGAGCCTGCTGGTGCGCTTCCACGAGAACGTACAGATAAGTCTATTGACGAGGCCTTGAACGATATGAAAATTTAAGGAAACGCAATAAATTTTCAAGTATCAATTTTCAATTTTCTAAAAACAAAATCCAGCCGGCGTACTCGCCGGCTGGATTTTGTTTTGACACAGACTTTTTTGTATGGTATCTTCTGAATTAGACGAAAGGGCGATTTATGGAGATTCATCTCAATGTTCTGATTCCACCCAAAGGTGTCAAATGTATGTGCAAAACCTGCAGGGTGCCTTTTGCGGAAGGTGTTGCTGTGGTTGAGGTGTTTCTCGATCATGTGCCACATCTTCTAAAGGCCAATCCACCACCTGTGTGTCAAGGATGCAAGGAAGTCAAAAACACCTGCATGGTTTTTCTTTCGGCTGCTGCGGCTTGGGCTGAGACTCGAAGGCTGATGCCGAGACTTGAAGCGGAGGGTCCTGATTTCCTGGAGCTGGTGCTTTCATCTGATCTGGGTCTCGGTGGCAATCCTCAAAACTAAGCACATCACCACTCGAGATAATCGAGTTTTTTAATTAACTAAAGACTACAAACTATAAACCATTAACCGCCCGTATGAATTTCCATATCATCACACTATTTCCAGAATCATTTAGCTCGTACCTCGGCGAGTCTATTTTGAAGCGGGCGATAGAGGATAAAAAGATTGCTGTGAAATTTTATAACCCTCGGGATTTTGCTGTACAGCCCAAGAATCGTCCCCAAACATATTCTGAAAGACGAGTGGATGATAAGCCGTATGGTGGAGGACCGGGAATGGTGATCGAAGCTTTGCCAGTGGTAAAAGCTATTGAGTCCGCTATCAAGACTTCAAAACTAAAGACTAAAAACTATAAACTATCAACCAAGATTCTCTGGTTTACTCCGGATGGCAAACAGTTTGATACTGCTACTGCAAAGAAATTTTCCGATACTGTAAAAAACATTATTCTCGTCTGTGGTCGCTACGAAGGTATTGATGCGCGAGTCAAAAAAGTATTTAAAATGGAAGAAGTTTCGGTAGGACCATTTGTACTGACTGGTGGAGAGCTTCCAGCGATGCTTGTGATAGACTGTATTGCAAGACAGGTAGAAGGCGTGCTTGGAGATTTTGCGTCACGCGAAGAGGCGAGGGTATCAAGTCCAGACACATATACTCGTCCAGAGACTATTGTTTACAAAAATAAGAAGTATAAAGTGCCAAAAGTGTTACTTTCTGGAGATCATAAAAAAATTGACGAATGGAGAATGGAAATGAGAAACAAAAAGACTCGGTAAAATCACTCGCATGTGCGTGGATGCTTTTGGTTTTGTTTTTCATCGCTTTTATTTCTATTGTGCATGCGAGGATTGTCTTGATAGGTGAACAAGGTGTTGCAGACGCCTTGTCTGCGATAGAAACGCCGATTATACACAAAATTCCCTTGGTAGATCTTTTTATTTTCGGCGACATGATGCTTGACCGTGGGGTCAGGTATCGAATGAATGAGTATGGTCAAGAATATCCGTTTGTACAAATAAAAGACCTACTCTCAGGACACGATATCGTGGTGGGTAATCTAGAGGGTTCGTTTACAAATTTTAAGTCAAAGACGGTGGGTATAAAAAACGCACCGCTAGAGTTTACTTTTGACCCGACAGTAATTCCAATGCTTAAAAATTTTGGTTTGACTCTTTTTTCTCTTGCGAATAATCATAGTGGTAATTTTGGAGTAGAAGGTTTGAGGCAATCTCGGCAATATTTATCTGAAAATGGTATCAAGTACTTTGGCGATCCATTTAATAGTGAGGAATTATCAAAAATAGTCGAGGTGAATGGTTTAAAAATTGCTTTTGTGGGTTTCCATGAATTTGTGTATCAGAATTTAGACAAAGTTCTCGCAGAAATAAAAAGAGTAAAGACCGAGGCCGACTTGGTAATGGTGTTTCCACACTGGGGGATTGAATACAACAAAAAAATGACAGCGAATCAGCGAGAATTAGCCCATGCTTTTATTGATGCGGGTGCTGATGTGGTTGTGGGAGCACATCCGCATGTGATAGAGCCGATTGAAATATATAAAAATAAGCCGATTTTCTACTCACTCGGTAATTTTGTGTTTGATCAAGATTTTTCTTACGATACGACGCACGGGCTGACCTTGGAGCTCAGGTATACAAAGAAAAAGAGTGCATATCGGCTGATTCCGATTTCTATTATTAAATCTGAAGTTGCGGTAGCGTCATCTGAAGACCGTACCACCATCCTCGATTCTCTCGCCAAGGTGTCATCAGTATCAGAAGATTTGAAATCTCAGATTAGGTCGGGGGAGCTGGTGTCGCGCTCTATTTAATAAAAATTTGATATACTTTAGCTTATGAACACGATTATTCGAGAATATGTGCCAAATGACAGAGCTACATTGGTTGCTTGTATGGAAAGTTTGCAAAATATATTGTAGAAACCGATCCACTACAATGGCAGATATGTACCACGGGGTACGGAGAGGTATATACAGAAACATTATTACAGGCCATTGCCGACAAAGACGGCAAAATTTATTTTGCAGAAGTAGATAATGCGGCGGTCGGTTGTATCGCAGGCCACCTTCAGTCCCAGTCTAGCGGAGGAACGCTAGAAGTTGTTCCTTCTAAACCGGCGTGGATTCGAGAGCTTTATATTATTCCAGCCTATCGAGGGAAAGGAATCGGTAGTCTTCTGATGAGTAAGCTTGAAGAGTATTTTAAGACAAAGGGTTGTGACATTGTCCAAGTGGGTGTATTTGCACCAAATACTGAGACAAGAGAATTTTATAGTACAAAGGGATACGTTGACAGAGAGATTACAATGCTGAAAA
>SCTV01000022.1 GCA_004298345.1 Patescibacteria group bacterium | reverse complement strand
TCTCAAAGCTGTATCGGATTCGGCATCGTAATGCCTTAATGTTTTGTACCAAGTAACTTCTTTTTTTGTTTACCCGACCCAATGGGTTTAGGGTGAAGTGTCTACATAGATCGCGCTATTTAAGACCTTGACCTTAAATACTCTGGATTTATGGATACTGGATTCGGTAGCGGGAAACCTTGATCCCCCGCATATTCACCTACTACCGTTTACAATTCTAGCATATATAAATAGTAAAGCCCCCACCGGATTGTGGGGGCTGAAGTAACGCATATCTTCAAAGCGTCGGCGGGGTGCCGAAGGACTAAGTCCAAAGGGACTAAGAGGGCTGAGCCTCCGAGACCAAAGGACTTGCGAGGCCGAGAGCCGGATTGCCAGCATCGCGACCGCTATCGAGCCAGTCGCAGCACCAGCCCCACCCGCCACTGCCGAGGCGACAGAGACAGAGGGCGAAGCGACCGCCGCCCGGGCCGCGCAGAACCGTGCCAAGGAACTCCATCCACGTCACCCCGAGGGTGTCGTAGAGAAAGCGGAGCGTTTTCTGCCCTTCTTCTTTGTAAAGGGCTTCGGCGATCTTAGCATCGGCTTGGATCGCCTTCACGATGAGCCGAGCAAGTTTTTTCTCACCGACAATCACCGACTCATTGCCCTCGAGACCGGTCAGGAAGTTGCCTTCCTTGGTGAGTTTCGAGGCGTCAAGCTCGGTAATGATCAGCGAACGCTTGTCCTGCTCCTCTTCACCGGAGAGACCGTTGCCACTCGCCTCACCCTTCCAGATTGTCCAACCTTGGCCAATGAAGGTCGAGGGGTCGAAGGGATGGGTGCGGTCGATGACAAGCGGAGGAGGTGGTGTGATTTTGGCCGTCTTCGCCTTGGCTTTGTCAGCTTTCGGCTTGGATGCCCAGCAGGTCTGCTTGCGCAGAAACTTCTTGAGCTCCGCTTCCCACACATCCCCTTGGTCGCCAAGGAGGTTTTTTTCCAACTGTCCTCGCAGTCCGAGATTTTTTCGGAGCGCGTTTCTGAGCATGCTATTCATGGTCAGTATTCTTTCTCTTTGTGTGTCTTTCGACACTGGTTATGCCTGGCGATTGCAGTCCGCCAAAGCAGAAAATCAACGTTTTAAAATCACACGGATTTTCTGCTTTGGCGGAGGTTTTTGGCCCTTTTTAAGGTACTTTTTACTCTACCCTCTATTATACACCCATTTATATAAAAAGTCAATAGTAGAAAAAGCCTTGGTTTACTTGGCTTTTCTGACTATTTATATTGTACCCAATCCCCATCAGTCTTATTGCGAAACATCTCTATTTTCTGGTATACTACTTTTCCGTCTTATATTACCGGACGGGAAACCATGTTCAGCAAAATACTGTTTATACTTTTGGCACCGATTTATTTTACCTTGGGAGTGTTTATGCATTTTACCTACGACTGGTGGAGCGACCTGTGGTCGTAATTGGATAGATTTATGATTCATGAATGGGTGCAAAAATTTTCCACGAAATTTTTTACTAAAAATTTCGTGGATTTCTCGATTTTTAACAAAAATAGCCTGGAATAGAGGCATAAATTTAGTTTAACGGCTCAATCCTAAGGATTGAGCCGTTAAAGGATTCACGTAGTTGGATGCAATTCGAGACGCAAGCTCAATTTGAGACCAAGACGTACATTGAGTACGTCGCGGGAACAAATCGAGTGAAGCAACGAAGAAGTGCGCCGACTGCGTGAATCCTAACTAAATTTCTACCTGAAAGAGACGTTGGCCGTCCCTAACATACAAACGCTCGTTATCCTCAACACGAAAGTCAAGATTTTTGCCAGC